>JBFGUQ010000030.1:0-11912 GCA_041565515.1 Rhodocyclaceae bacterium
GGTGCCCAGAAATCGACCAGCACCGGTACGTCGCTGCGCGCGAGGTGGTGGGCGAAGCGGGCGGCGCTGAGCGCGACCGGCTGTGCGTCGAAGATCGGGCGGTGGCATTTGCCGCATGCCGGCGCATCGCCGGCGCGTTCGGTGGGGACGCGATTGACGGCGTCGCAGTGGGGGCAGACGAGGTGCAGCGCGTCGCTCATGGTTAAGGTCCCTCAGTCGATCGGATTCGGATGAATATGCAGGCGATCGGGCCGAATTCAACAAGCCGGGGTGCAGTCGACGCGGCTTCGATGCTCTAATGATGGCCCGCCCCTGGATGGAGACCCCGCGCATGCGTGCCCCCAGAATCCTCGTCATGGCCGGCAGTTCCCGGCGCGACTCCCTTGCCCGTCGCCTCGCCCGGGCCTGTGTCGCGCCGATCGAAGCCGCGGGCGGCAATGTCTCGCTGCTCGAGTTGTCCGACTATCCGGCGCCGCTATACAACGGCGACCTCGAGGCGGAGTCCGGCCTGCCCGAGTGCATCGTGCGCCTGCAGCAGCAACTGGCGGCCTGCGACGGCCTGCTGGTGGCGAGCCCGGAGTACAACGGCTCGATCACCCCCCTGCTGAAGAACACCCTCGACTGGTGCTCGCGGCCGAATCCGCAGGACAAGGCGCGTTCGGGCGGCGCCGTCTATGCCGGGCGCGCCGCGGCGATCGTGGGGAGCTCGCCCGGCGCCCTGGGCGGGATGCGGGCCTTGTTCCATGTCCGCGACA
Source organism: Rhodocyclaceae bacterium (assembly GCA_041565515.1). GTDB lineage: Bacteria > Pseudomonadota > Gammaproteobacteria > Burkholderiales > Rhodocyclaceae > Thauera. Next base: position 756 of record JBFGUQ010000030.1, read on the forward strand.
TCCTCGGCTATCTCGGCATGCAGGTGATTCCGCAGCAGCTCGCGGTCGGCCGCGCCGGCGAGGCGATCGGCGCCGACCACAAGCTGGTCGACGCGCAGCAGCAGGCGATGCTGGAAAAGGTCGCGGCTGCGCTGGTGGATACGGCGCGCCGCTTGCGCGGCTGATTGCGCCTGTTCAGGCGACAGCGCGCGCGGCCAGGCGCGCGGCGGCCAGGTCCCAGCCGCCCCAGCCGCAGCTCTTGAACAGCACCGGTCCGCTCGGGCGCGACGATTCGGCCATGAGGACATCGGCCAGGCTGCGGATCGCGCCGACATCCAGCCCGGCCTGCAGCAGGTCGCCCGCCTCGTGGTCGGCGTCGCGCGTATCGACGATCACCGTTCCGTTCGCCGCGAGCTCGCGGCACAGTTCGGGGCTGAGCTCCATCATCGATGGCGTGAACGCGCCCACCGCAGCGATGAAGACGTCCTGTCGCGCCAGGCGGTCGAGCACCACCGCATTCGCCGGCGTGGCGGTGACGACCAGCGCACAGTCGGCAAGCGCGCGCGCAGGGTCGTCGACTCGCCGTGCGCTCAACCCACGGCGGATCGCGTGCTCGACCAGTGCCTGTGCGCTTTGCGGGTTGCGCGAACACACGCTCACCTCGCGCACGCCCAGGCCCTCGGCGAAGGCCTCGAGGTGGGACTTGCCCTGCACGCCGGCGCCGACGATGAGCAGGCGGCCGTCGGGGCGCGGGGCGAGTTGCCGTGCCGCCAGCAGCGACACCGCAGCGGTGCGGCGGGCGGTGACGGTCGGGCCGTCGAGGATCAGGCGGCGCGAACCCGTCGGCCCGTCGAACACGACGACGTCGCCCTGGATGGTGGGCAGGGCGGTGCCCGCGTTGGCGGGCGTGACGGTGACGAGCTTGGTGATCGCCACCCGGGCGTCGGCGGCAGGCATCACCAGCAGTCGCCCGCCGCCCTCGAGGTGTTGCACGATGCGCGCCGGCACCTGCACCGAGCGATCGCGCAGCACGGCGGCGATCTCGTCCGCCAGGGGACCATACGGCAGGGCGCGGGCAGTTTGTTCGGGCGAGAGTGGGGCGTGGCTCATGACGGTCATCCGGCTGGGCAAACCGTCATGTTATCGCCTCGGCCACGCGCCCGTGGCAATCAGTCCGGAGACTGCATCTCGCGCAGCATCTCGCGCGCGTCGGCAAGCATCCGTGCGGCCTCGTCCGGGTCGAAGTCGGTGCCGTAGCGCTTCTTCACCCCCTGCTCGTTGAGCAGCAGGTGGCGCGTCGGTGCGACGTCGCGCTGCGCAAGGCTGCTCTTGACGCACTGCAGTGCGCAGCCGTCGAGTGCGAGAATCGGACGCCCCGAGCGGGCGATCCGCACCAGGTGCGGCACATTGCCGCCGACCCCGGCGATGCACGACATCTCCGCCGAGCCTTCGCGGTCCAGGCGGATGGCGACGTCGTTGGCCATCTGCGCGGCGCTCGAGCAACCCGAGCAGGAATAGACCAGGGGAAGGTTCTTTCTCGCATGCGACATGTCTTGCTCCTCGGCGGCGTCGTGGCGGCGGGCCCGGTGGCAGTTTACCTGTCGCATCGGGAAGGACAATCCGGCGGCATGGAACATCACCGTGTCCATGTCGACCACAATGCTTCGGCCGATCCGGACGCCAGCCCATGGGCCGATCCGGCCTCGACCGGACCGGTGCCGGCCTCTTTCGCTACAATCCCACGTCCTTGACGAAGGCGGCCGCGTGCCCGCGATCCCGATGCCCAGACGAAGACTCTACCGTGGCCGCGACCCGGCGCGTGCCCAGAACATCGCCGAACTGCGGGAGATGGCGGCGCGGCGCGTGCCGAACTTCTGTTTCGAGTATCTCGAAGGCGGCGCCGACGACGAACTGACGCTGGCGCGCAATCGTGCCGGCTACGATGCGATCACGCTGTTGCCGCGTACCCTGGTCGACGTATCGAAACGGGATCTCTCCTGCGGGCTGGTCGGCGAGCGTATCGCGATGCCGGCCATCATCGCGCCAACCGGCTTCAACGGCCTGCTCGCGCACGAGGGCGACCGCGCGCTGGCCGAGGCCGCGCGCGAGGCCGGCGTGCCGATGTGCCAGAGCATGGTGTCGACGGTGGCGCTGGAGGAGATCGTCGCTACCGGGGTGCGGCACTGGATGCAGATCTACCCGTTCAAGGACCGCGCCAACCTTGCCGGGGTGGTGAAGCGGGCGGAGCGGGCGGGCTCGGAGGCGATCGTGCTCACCACCGACGTGCCGCTGTTCGGCAATCGCGAATGGGATCGGCGCAACTACCGTGCGCCGATGAAACTCGACCTGCGCAATCTGCTCGACGTCGCGCTGCACCCGCGCTGGATCCTCGATGTGCTCGTCCCCCACGGCATGCCGCGCTTTCGCAACCTGGGCGACTTCCTGCCACCGGGCATGGACAGCGCAAGGAACGCCGCCACCTTTCTGACGTCTGAGATGGACCCGTCGCTCGGCTGGGACGACATTCGCTGGCTGCGCGAGCTTTGGCCGCGCAAGCTGCTGATCAAGGGCGTGATGGTGCCCGAGGACGCGCTGCGCGCGCAGGCGCTCGGCGTCGATGGTCTCGTCGTCAGCAATCATGGCGGCCGCCAGCTCGACACCTGTCCGGCGCCGATCGAGATGCTTGCCGCGATCCGCGAGGCGGTCGGGCCGGAGATGACGCTCGTCATCGACAGCGGCCTGCGCCGCGGCAGCGACTTCATCAAGGCGCGCGCGCTCGGCGCGGACGCCGCGATGTCGGGCCGGGCGACCTTGTACGGCCTTGCCGCCGGCGGCAGGGCGGGGGTGGCTCGCGCGCTGGCGATCCTGCGCAGCGAGATGGACCGGACGCTGGGTCTGCTGGGCTGCCCGGTGCTCGAACAGCTGGAGGCGGAGATGGTCCGCCAGCCCTGATGCCTGTCGGCCGGCCGCGCCTGCGGATCGGCCGGCGAACGGATGAGCCTTGCGGATCGCGCGAGCCGACGATGAAACGACTTTTCCTGCCCCTGCTGCTGCTCGTGATGGTCGCCGCCGCCTGGCTGCAGCCGCTGGACGATCTCGCCGCGGCCCGGGCGGAGAGCGGCCTCAAGCGCGCCGTCGCCAGTTATGCCACCGCACGGGCGCTCAACGCGGTGATCTCGGTGGTGCAGGGAACCGAGGTCTCCGCCGGGCTCGGCCTGGGGATGACCCTGACCCCCGGCCAGGCGCTGGACCCGCTGAACGATCTCGTCGAGCAGTTCTCGACGCTGATGCTGGCGGCCAGCATCGCCTTCGGCGCCCAGATCCTGCTGCTGGAGATCGGCGGCGCGTGGGTCATGTCGCTGGCGCTGAGCCTGGCCGCTGGCGCCTGGGTGTGGTTCCGCTGGCAAGGGAAGCTGGCGCCCGGCCTGCTGAGCCGGGTGCTGGTCGCGCTGCTGCTGGTGCGCTTCATCGTGCCGGTGGCGGGCCTGGCCAGCGATCTGGCCTACCGGGCGTTCATGGCGGACGAGTATGTCGCGAGCCAGCAGGGCATCGAGCAGTCGACTTCCCTGCTCCGCGAGGCCGACCCTGCCGCGTCGGGATGGAAGCTCGCGGATATCGTCGACAACGTCAGGCAGGCGGCGGAGCGCACCATCGACTACGCGATCCGGCTGTCGGTGGTCTTCCTGCTGCAGACGACGGTGCTGCCGATGGCGGTGGTCTGGATCCTGCTGCAAGCCGGACGGGCGCTGGTGCACGAGCGCGCCACGCGGCCGCCCGGCTGAGGGCCGCGCGGCAGGCGGGCGCGGGCGGGCGCCTCAGGCCGCCTCGCCCGCGGCGGCGGGCTGTTCCCGATTCGCATAGCGGCGGGCGAGCACCGCGCAGACCATGAGCTGGATCTGGTGGAACACCATCAGCGGCAGGATGACCGCGCCGGCGGCGCCGCCGGCGAACAGGACCTGGGCCATCGGAACGCCGGTGGCCAGGCTCTTCTTCGATCCGCAGAAGACGATGGTGATCTCGTCTTCCTTGTTGAAGCCGAGGCCGCGGGCGAGCCAGGTGACCGCGAACAGCACGACGGCGAGCAGCGCGGTGCAAACGACGGCCAATACGAACAGCGACAGCGGCGGCACGGTCTGCCACAGGCCGCCGACCACCGACGAGCTGAAGGCCACATACACCACGAGCAGGATCGAGCCCTGATCCACGTTCTTCAACCAGCCGCGGTTGCGGTCGATCCACGAGCCGATCGCCGGGCGCATCGCGTGTCCGGCAACGAAGGGCAGCAGCAGCTGGAGGCTGATCTTGAACACCGCCTCGAGGAAGGGGATGTTGCCGCCGTCGGCCTGCAGCATCAGGCTCACCAGCATCGGCGTGACGACGATTCCGACCAGGCTCGAGGCCGAGGCGGCGCAGACCGCCGCCGGGATGTTGCCGCGCGCCATCGAGGTGAACGCGATCGCCGACTGCACGGTGCCGGGCAGGGCGCACAGGTACAGCATGCCGATCCACAATTCGGCCCCGAGCAGGGGCTCGAGCACCGGTCTCAGCACCAGCCCGAGCAGCGGGAAGAGCACGAAGGTGCAGGCGAACACCAGCAGGTGCAGGCGCCAGTGAAATGCGCCGGCGATGATTGCGGCACGCGACAGCTTGGCGCCATGGAGGAAGAACAGCAGCGCGATGGCCGCATAGGTGAGCCACTCGAAGAAGACGACGCCGTCGCCCTGGGCCGGCAGGATGGTGGCGAGCACGATCACGCCGATCAGGATCAGCGTGAAATTGTCGAAGAGCTGGCGCAGATAGGACACGGTATACCTCGGCGATGCCTTGAGTTGATGCCGAGGGTACGTGCATCCGATAATTCCGGCTAACGGCAATATCCTCGCCAATATCGCCAAACGGACATGAGCCATGTCATCGCATCACCGCCTGTCGGAACTTCATGCCCTGCCCAGACCGCTCTATGGCGCGGTCGAGACCCTGCCGAACCGCGCGCTCGCCTATCGCCACAGCCACCCGTGGGTCCAGCTCGCCTACGCCTCCCGCGGCGTGCTCGACGTGCTCACGGCGGCGGGGCGCTTCGTTGCCCCGCCGCAACGGGCGGTCTGGATACCAGCGGGCCTGGCGCACAGGGTGAGGTGCTCGGAGGGCACCGAGATCCGCAGCCTGTATATCGCCGCAGCGGCGGCGGCTGAAGCGCCGCAAGCCTGCCGCGTGCTCGGTGTCAGTCCCCTGTTGCGCGAGCTGATACGGGCCTTTGGCGAGCTGCCGGTGGAGTACGACGAAGACGGGGCGGCGGGGCGGCTGGTGCGCGTGCTGCTCGACCAGCTGGCGAGCGCGCCTGAAGTCGGGTTGATGCTGCCGTTGCCGAACGACGCCCGGCTGCGTCGCCTGTGCGCCGGCCTCGAGGCGCACCCGGATTCGCGGGACGGCCTGCAGCACTGGGGGCGGCGCCTGGGCGTATCGGAGAAGACGCTGAGCCGGGCCTTCCGCCAGGAAACCGGACTCACGTTCCGGCTCTGGCGCCAGCGTCTGCGCGTGCTGAGCGCCATTCCACGGCTGGAGCGCGGCGAGCGCGTGACCGACGTCGGCCTGGCCTGCGGCTACGACTCGACCTCGGCCTTCATCGCCGCCTTTCGCGAACAGTTCGGCGTCACCCCGGGCGAGTTCTTCGGCGCGCGCGACCAGGCTTGAACCCTGAGCCGCGGGTTCGTCCGGGCGCGCGAACGCGGATCAGTGGTTGTGCAGGATCTGGCCGAGGAAGGCCTGGGTGCGCTCGTTCTTCGGATGGGTGAAGAAGACGTCGGGCGAGGCCTCTTCGACGATCTCGCCACGATCCATGAAGATCACCCGGTCGGCGACCGTGCGCGCAAAGCCCATCTCGTGCGTGACGCAGAGCATGGTCATGCCGCTCTCGGCGAGCTCGATCATGGTGTCGAGCACCTCCTTGACCATTTCCGGGTCGAGCGCTGAGGTCGGCTCGTCGAAAAGCATGATCGCCGGCTTCATGCACAGTGCCCGCGCGATCGCCACGCGTTGCTGCTGGCCGCCCGACAACTGGCCGGGGTACTTCAGCGCCTGCTCCGGGATGCGCACGCGGTTGAGGAACTCCATCGCCACTTCCTCTGCCTCGTGCTTGGGCATCTTGCGCACCCACATCGGCGCCAGCGTGCAATTCTGCAGCACCGTCAGGTGCGGGAACAGGTTGAAGTGCTGGAACACCATGCCGACCTCGCGCCGGATCGCCTCGATGTGCTTGAGATCGGAGGTGAGCTCGACGCCATCGACCACGATGCGGCCCTTCTGGTGCTCTTCGAGGCGGTTGATGCAGCGGATGGTGGTCGACTTGCCCGAGCCGGACGGGCCGCACAAGACGATGCGCTCGCCCCGCCGTACCTTGAGGTTGATGTCCTTGAGAACGTGGAATTCGCCGTACCATTTGTTGACCGTGTCCATCTCGATCATGATCTTGTCGTCGAGCGAACGAGGTTGCTTGCTTTCAGTCATGGGGTTGCTCCTAACGCTTGTGCCCGGTATGCAGTCGGCGCTCGAGGCGCATCGAATAGCGGGACATGCCGAAACAGAAGATCCAGTAGAGCAGGGCGGCGAACACGTAGCCTTCGGTGGCCATCCCCAGCCAGGCAGGATCGACGGTCGCCTGGTGGATGCTGTTGAAGACATCGAACAGGCCGATGATGATCACCAGGCTGGTGTCCTTGAACAGCGCGATGAAGGTGTTGACGATGCCCGGGATCACCAGCTTCAGGGCCTGAGGCAGGATCACCAGCCCCATCGCACGCCAGTAGCCCAGGCCCATCGCCGCCGCGGCCTCGTACTGCCCCTTCGGGATGGCCTGCAGGCCACCGCGCACGACCTCGGCGATGTAGGCCGCCTCGAACAGCACCACCGCGATCAGCGCGCGCAGCAACTTGTCGATGGTGATCTGCTCGGGCAGGAACAGGGGCAGCATCACCGACGACATGAAGAGCACGGTGATCAGCGGCACGCCGCGCCAGAACTCGATGAAGGTGACGCAGATGACGCGGATCGCCGGCATGTCCGAGCGGCGCCCGAGCGCGAGCAGGACGCCCAGCGGCATCGCCCCGGCGATGCCGACGACGGCGATCACCAGTGTGAGCAGCAGCCCGCCCCACTTGCTGGTGGGAACCTCCTCGAGGCCGAAGAAGCCGCCATGGAGCAGCCAGAACGAGATCAGCGGAATGGCGAGCAGGTAGACCGGGCCATAGACGAGCTTCTTCGGCATGGCGCGAATGAACAGCGGCGCCGCGCCGAGGATCACCGCGATGACGGTGAGGTCCACCCGCCAGCGCAGCTCCTCCGGGTAGAAGCCGTACATGAACTGGTCGATGCGTGCCGAGATGAAGACCCAGCACGCGCCCTCGCCGGAGCAGTCCGCGCGCGTCGTGCCGGTCCAATCGGCGTCGATCAGCATCCACTGGATCGCTGGCGGAATCAGCAGCCAGATCAGGTAGATGGCGAAGAAGGTGAGCAGCGTGTTGAACCAGTTCGAGAACAGGTGCTCGCGCAGCCAGGCGACCGCGCCAACCGACATCGACGGCGGCGCCTGGTCGGGCTTGAACGTATGTGTGGTCATCGGCTTATCGCTCCACCAGCGCGATGCGCTTGTTGTACCAGTTCATCAGCAGGGAGATGCTGAGGCTGATCGCCAGGTACACCGACATGGTGATGGCGATGGTCTCGATCGCTTGGCCGGTCTGGTTGAGCACGGTGCCGGCGAACACCGACACCAGGTCGGGGTAGCCGACCGCCGCGGCCAGCGACGAGTTCTTGACCAGGTTCAGGTACTGGCTGGTGAGCGGCGGGATGATCACCCGCATTGCCTGCGGGATGATCACCAGGCGCAGGATCGGCCCGTTGCGCAGACCCAGCGAGCGCGCCGCCTCGGTCTGCCCGTGGCTGACCGCCTGGATGCCCGAACGCACGTTCTCGGCGATGAAGGCGGCGGTATAGATGCTCAGCGCCACGGTCACCGCCACGAGCTCGGGGATGACCACCCAGCCGCCGGTGAAGTTGAAGCCGGTGAGCTCGGGCACGCTCCAGGTGAAGGGGCTGCCGAACACCAGGCCGGTCAGGGTCGGCACCAGCACGATGAGGGCCAGACAGGTGTACAGCAACGGGAAGATCTGGCCGGTGGCCTCGCGCCGCGCCTTCGCCCAGCGGCCGATGGCGATACAGGCGACGATGACGACGACGATGGCGGCGATGAAGGGCCCATAGCCCTCGGTCGCGACCGGCGCCGGGATGTAGAGGCCGCGGATATTGAGGAACACCGTCTCGCCCAGGTCGAGGCTGTTGCGCGGGCCCGGCATCGCGCGCAGCACGGCGAAATACCAGAAGAAGATCTGCAGCAGCGGCGGGATGTTGCGGAAGATCTCGATGTAGACCGCGGCGAGCCGGCTGATCAGCCAGTTGTGCGACAGGCGCGCCACCCCCAGGATGAAGCCGATCAGGGTGGCGATGACGATCCCGAGGACCGAGACCAGCAGGGTGTTGAGCAGGCCGACGAGGAAGACGCGGCCGTAGGTGTCGGCCTCGCTGTATTCGATCAGCGACTGCAGGATGCCGAAGCCGGCGCTGTTGTTGAGAAAGCCGAAGCCGGAGGTGATGCCGCGCTGGGCGAGGTTGCTCTGGGTATTGTCGAACAGGTACCAGCCGGTCGCCACGACGGTGATGACGGCGAGGACCTGGAAGACCCAGGCACGGATTTTAGGATCGGTCAGTATCGAGCCGCGTACAGACGACCCGTCTTGCGGATTCTGCATTGCTGGCCTCGTCGGTAGCGTGGAAAGACGTCAGAGAGACGGGAGCCACCCCCCAGTGCGGCGGTGGCTCCCGAGGCGCTTAGCGGACCGGCGGGGCGTACTGCAGGCCGCCCTTGGACCACAGCGCGTTGAGGCCGCGCTCGATCTTCAGCTCGCTGCCGGCGCCGACGTTGCGGTCGAAGACCTCGCCGTAGTTGCCGACCTGCTTGACGATCTTGACCGCCCAGTCCTTCTGGACCTTGAGCTCCTTGCCGTACTCGCCATCGGCGCCGAGCAGGCGGCGGATGTCGGGATTGGTCGAGTTCTTCGCCAGGTCCTCGACATTGGCCGAGGTGATGCCGAGCTCTTCGGCATTGATCATGGCGAACAGCGACCAGCGCACGATATTGAACCACTCGGGGTCACCCTGGCGTACCGCGGGGCCGAGCGGCTCCTTCGAGATGACCTCGGGCAGCACGACATAGCTCTCCGGGTTGGCGAGCTTGATGCGCTGGGCATAGAGCTGCGACTGGTCGGAGGTCAGCACGTCGCAGCGGCCGGCCTCGAGCGCCTTCACCGTCTCGTCGGACTTGTCGTAGGTGATCGGGGTGTACTTCATGTTGTTGCTGCGGAAGTAGTCCGACAGGTTCAGCTCCGTGGTGGTGCCGGCCTGGATGCAGACCGCGGCGCCGTCGAGCTCCTTGGCGCTCTTGACGCCGAGCTTCTTGCTCACCAGGAAGCCCTGGCCGTCGTAATAGGTGACGCCGGCGAAGTTCAGGCCCATGCCGCTGTCGCGCGAACTGGTCCAGGTGGTGTTGCGCGACAGCACATCGACCTCGCCCGACTGCAGCGCGGTGAACCGCTCCTTCGCAGTGAGCGGGCTGAAGCGTACCTTGCTCGCATCCCCGAACAGGGCGGCCGCGACCGCGCGGCAGACGTCGGTGTCGATGCCCTTGTAAGTGCCCTTCGCATCGGCATAGGAGAAGCCCGGCAGGCCGTCACTGACGCCGCACTGGACGAAGCCCTTCTTGGTCACCGCATCCAGGGTGGTGCCGGCACTGGCCTGGGCGGACAGTCCGAGCGCCGCAGCGGCGACGACGGAGGTGAGCGTAGTCTTGACAATCTTCATTGGATAGCTCCGGAAAGAATCGAAATATCGAGCGGCGCAGCCACTCCGTCGCGGGGACCCGGGCGCCTGCCACGGTCGCGCGAACGCCCCGGACGAGGCTGGCTCGGATCTGCAGTATCGGGCGGCGAGCCGCGCCATGCAACGATCCTAGGGAAAGTCCCTATGCCGTAAGGTCAGTGGCAAGGGCGCCGCCGCATCCCCTCTGCCGCCCCGGAAAGAGGGGGTGGAAGTGCATGCCGATGAACCCGGTGGGGCACTGGTGGGTGTGCGGACAACGTCCGCCGAGGCGGGCGTGAACGAAGCCTCTGACCGGCGCTCAGGTTCTTCTGGCGGTGTTCCCCAGGCGCAGGCCGATGGCCTCTGCGCATGCTCTTACGCGTGTCGCCGTGGCGCCGTCCCAACCGGTATCGAAGCTGCCTGCAGGCCCCATTGCGGTGATGGCGAGGGCGATGTTGCCGCCGCTGTCGAAGATTGGCGCGGAAAAGGCGTTGATGCCCGGAATGGGGTTGCCGAGCGCGCGTGCGAGGCGGTGTTCGCGCACCTCGCTGAGGACTTCGTCGGCATGGCGCTCCGACATGCGCGGCGCGGGCTGGTCGGGGGCGGCGGCGAAACGGGCGAGCTCGTCGCGCACGATCGGGCGGACGATGCGCGCCGGCAGGAAGGCGGCGAATACGCGACCGGTGGCCGACAGCAGCAGCGGCGTCATCACAGTGCCCGGGCGCATGTTGACGTGGATCGGCTTGCTCGACTCCTCGATGTGCACGATGGTGGGGCCGAGGTTGCCCCATACTGCAATGGCGACATTGAGCTGGATGTCGTCGGCGAGCGCCGAGACTTCCGCCAGCGACGCCTTGAGTGGATCCAGCGCGTGCAGTGCGGTCAGGCCCATCTGCAGCGAGAAGGGCCCGAGACCGTAGCGGCCGGTCATGGCGTCCTGCTCGATGAGGCCGAGCTTGCCGAAGCTGACGAGGTAGGGGTGTGCCTTTGCCGCCGGCATGCCGGCGTCGCGAGCGAGGTCCTTGAGCATCATCGGTGCACCGTTGCGCACCAGTGCCTGCAGCAGCGTGCCGCCAACCTCGATCGACTGGATGCCGCGGCGTTCCGAGCTGCGCGATTCCTCCGCCGGGCTCTCCTCGGCGTTCTTCCTGCCGGCCCGCCTGCTCTTGTCCGCTACCGTCTTGTCCGACATGTCCCCTCCTGCGTGGCGCGAGATGTTAGCAGCTTCGCGCCAGGGCGCGCGGCGCCCGGCGCCTGATCCGGCTGCGTCGA
>JBFGUQ010000031.1:0-11828 GCA_041565515.1 Rhodocyclaceae bacterium
CATCCTGCACTTGCTGCTGATGGACATCCTCGCCGTCGGTGTGGCGATGCGGCGGATTTCCGCGGCCGGCGACACGCGCGCGGACACCGACGTGCAGCGCGAGCTCGATTCGCTGCAGGCGCGCTTCGAGGCGCTGATCTCGCATGCTAGCTGACGGCCCGCCTGCGCGTCCGCCGCTTTGGTGCCGGCGGTGCAGGCGGGCCAGCCACGTCGACCGGTCCGTCGGTATCGCCCGCTTCGATGACCGGCTGGCCGAGGTGGTGCAGCTCGTGCACCGGCTTGCCGGCGAGGATGGCGATGACCTGTTCGGCCATGACGTGGCCGGCTTCCTCCCCGGTCAGTTGCTGGACCGCGGTGACGGTGTAGGGTAGCGGGGCGTCCGAGGACACGCCGTCATACACGATCATCGAGATGTCGCGCGGCATCTTCAAGCCCTTGTCGCCGACCGCACGCAGGACGCCGAGGCCCGTCAGGTTGTTGTCGGCCAGCACCGCCGTGGGCGGTGCCGAGAGGCCGAGCAAGGCTGTCATCGCCTTGTAGCCGCTGGCCCGGCTCAATGGGCTTTCGAGGATCAGTCCGTGGTCGGGCGCGATGCCGGCATCTCGCAGTGCGGCGAAAAAGCCGGCATGGCGCTGGGCGGCGAAGTTGTAGTCAAGGGGTGCGTGGATGAATCCGATTCGACGGTGGCCGAACGCGATCAGGCGTTCGGCCGCGGCCCTGGCGCCCGCTTCGTTGTCGGCGTCGAACCACGGATAAGGGACGGGGCTGTCGGTCCGGCCATAGGCAAGGAAGGGAAAGCCGCGTCGCTGCAGTAGGCGGATGCGCGCGTCGTGCACCCGCGTCCAGGCCACGATCAACGCATCGACGCGACGGCCGTCGATGACGCGTTGATAAGTCTCGAGCTCGCGCTCCGGTCTTACCGGAATGATGCTGAGGTCCATGCCATGGGCGCTCAGTCCCTCGGATAGGCCGGAGACGACTTCGCCGAGACGGTGATCGCCGAATTCGGTTGCGCTGAATGGAAATACCAGGCCCACCGTGTCGGTCCGGCCCGTGGCGAGGCGGCGCGCCAGCGGGTCGGGCCGGTAGCCCAGCCGCTGCGCCGCCTCGGCGACGCGCTTGCGCGTCGTCTCGCTGACGTCCGGGTAACCCCCGAGTGCGCGGCTGACGGTCGTCTGCGACAGGCCGAGCGATGCGGCCAGCGCCTTCAGGTTCACCTTCACGTCGTGCTCCGGGCGAAATTTCGGGGCGAACTCCAAAGTGCTTTGGAGCATCTCTGCGCAATCTTAACCAGATGGCCGGAAATGGTCCAAAAGGATCGAGAAGCATTTACTTCCAAAGCGCTTCTGGCTAAGGTTCAAACCGCTTTGAGAAATTCTGTGCAGTCATCAGTCGAATTCCTTTCCGATCGACTTTCGGGCTGGAGTCGAACTGGTGGATGACGACGGACAACCGGGGACGGGAGCTCAGACGTGGAAAGGAAGTGGTGGCACAACACGATCGTGTATCAGGTCTATCCGCGCAGCTTCATGGATTCCGACGGCGACGGCATCGGTGACCTGAACGGCGTCACCGCCCGCCTGGATTATCTCGAGTGGCTGGGCATCGACGTCATCTGGCTCTGCCCGATGTACAGGTCGCCGAACGACGACAACGGCTACGACATCAGCGACTATCAGGACATCATGGAAGAGTTCGGCACCATGGCCGACTTCGACCGCCTGCTCGCCGAGATCCATGCTCGCGGCATGAAGCTGATCCTGGACCTGGTGGTGAACCACACCAGCGACGAGCACCCCTGGTTCATCGAGTCGCGCTCGTCGAAGGACAACCCGAAGCGCGACTGGTACGTGTGGCGCAATGGCAAGAACGGCAAGGAGCCGAACAACTGGGAGAGCATCTTTCGCGGCTCGGCGTGGAAATACGACGAGGCCACCGGGCAGTACTTCCTCCACCTGTTCTCCAGCCGCCAGCCCGACCTCAACTGGGAAAACCGCGAGGTCCGCGCTGCGATCACCGACATGGTGCGCTGGTGGCTGGACAAGGGCATCGACGGCTTCCGCCTCGACGCCGTCAGTCACATGAAGAAGGTGCCGGGCCTGGACGACATGCCGAATCCGCACAATCTCGACTACGTGCCGAGCTTCGACATGCACATGAACGTCGAGGGCGTGCTCGAGTACATGGACGTGTTGTGCAAGGACGCCTTCAACGACTACGACATCATGACCGTGGGGGAGGCCAACGGCGTCTCCGCGGTGCAGGCGAAGGACTGGGTCGGTGAAAGGCTCCAGCGCCTGAACATGATCTTCCAGTTCGAGCATCTGGCGCTGTGGTCCAAGGATCCCCGCGCGGGGCTCGACGTGCGCGAACTCAAGGCGGTCTTCTCGCGCTGGCAGGAGACGCTCGACGGCGTGGGCTGGAACGCCTTGTTCCTCGAGAACCACGACGTCCCGCGCATCGTGTCGAAGTGGGGCGACACCGGGCAGTACTGGCGCGAGAGCGCGACCGCCCTGGCGACGATGTACTTCCTGATGCAGGGCACGCCCTTCGTCTATCAGGGCCAGGAAATCGGCATGACGAACACGGTGTTCGACAGCGTCGACGACTTCAACGACGTCTTCGCCCGGAACCAGTTCGCGCTGTGCGTCGCGGCCGGCCAGTCCCCGGACACGATCCTCGGGGAGCTCGCGATCACCTCGCGCGACAACTCGCGCACGCCGATGCAGTGGGATGCAAGCGAAAACGCCGGCTTCACGACCGGCAAGCCCTGGCTCAAGCTCAATCCGAACTACGAAGAGATCAACGTCGTGCGCCAGCAGGCCGACCCGGGCTCGGTCCTCGGCTTCTATCGCCGCCTGATCGAGCTGCGCAAGTCCGAGCCGGTGCTGGTCTATGGCAGCTACGAGCTGCTGATGAAGGACGACCCGCAGGTCTACGCCTACCAGCGCAGCCAGGCCGGCGCCTGCATCGTCGTCGTCTGCAACCTCACCGGGCTCGCGGCGGCCTTCTCCCATCCGGGGGTCGTCCTCGCCCATGCCGGCCTGCTGCTGGCGAACCAGGACGTGGCCGCGCACGGCGATGTCGATCGTCTGCCGCTGCGCCCCTACGAGGCCCGCGTCTACCGGGTCGGCTGAAAGGCGGGGCGCACCAAAGTCGGGCAATGCGGTCGGCAGCGCGCTGATATACTCGCTGCGTCCTGAATGCGAGGCTCCGCGGCCGCCCGGCATGCCGTTCAATATCCCCAATTCCCTTACCTGGGCGCGCATCGCGCTGATACCGATCTTCGTCGGTATCTTCTACCTGCCCGACAACTGGATGACGCCGGCGCACAAGAATCTCGTCTCCACCGTGATCTTCGTCGTCGCGGCGGTCACCGACTGGTTCGACGGTTATCTGGCCCGCGCGCTCGGCCAGACCTCGGCCTTCGGTGCCTTTCTCGATCCGGTGGCGGACAAGCTCATGGTGGCCGCGGCGTTGATCCTGCTGGTGCAGCTCGCGCGCGTCGACGCCATCATCGCGGTCGTGATCATCGGTCGCGAGATCACGATCTCGGCCCTGCGCGAGTGGATGGCACGGGTCGGGGAGTCGGCCAGCGTGGCGGTGGCCTACGTCGGCAAGCTCAAGACCGCGGCGCAGATGACAGCGATTCCGCTGCTGCTATACAATGCGCCGCTGTTGTCGATCGACATCAGCCTCGTGGGCAGCGTGCTGATCTACGTGGCGGCGGCGCTTACCCTGTGGTCCATGGGCTACTACCTGCACCGGGCAATGCCTTTGCTGGCGCGTCACGGTGACAGATGAGTATGCCGAACGGGTCGAGCCCTGGGTGTCGATCGAAATTGAAGTTCGTGTGTTGACAGTCTTTAGAGGCCAGCTATAATGCCGGTCTTTCCCGAGCGGGAATAGCTCAGTTGGTAGAGCGCAACCTTGCCAAGGTTGAGGTCGCGAGTTCGAGACTCGTTTCCCGCTCCAAGAATATGCTGGTCGGACCCCGGGTCCGGCCGGGAGGCCCCCGGAAACATCGGGACAGCCGGTTCAAGCGGTTCTGGCGCGATGGCAGAGTGGTTATGCAGCGGCCTGCAAAGCCGTGTACCCCGGTTCGATTCCGAGTCGCGCCTCCAGAGGTAACTGCGGGAATAGCTCAGTTGGTAGAGCGCAACCTTGCCAAGGTTGAGGTCGCGAGTTCGAGACTCGTTTCCCGCTCCAACATGAAAGGCCGGATGAGTGCGATGCGCTCATCCGGCCTTTTCCATGTGCCCGGGGCGCGCGCGCCAGGAGGCGGCCACCCTTGATCGATCTTGCACGTGCGCATCTGCCGCAGGATGCGGTGTTGCCGGACTATGGCGACGGTGGCCTGTTCGGATTCGCCCGGGGCCTTCGGCACTGGCTGCACGAACCGGCGGCGGGCTGGGCGCACGGCGGGCTCGAAGCCGGCGAGCAGGGCGTGGTCGTGGTGCTGGTCGTCGATGGCCTCGGCGATCTCTTCCTTGCCCGCCATGGCCAGGGCTCCTGCCTGCTAGCCAATCGCCGCGGCCGGCTGAGCTCGGTCTTTCCGAGCACGACGGCGAGCGCGGTCACGACGCTGTTCACCGGGCTCGCGCCGGCGCAGCACGGCCTCAACGGCTGGTTCATCCACGATCATCGCCTCGGCGGCGTGATCGCGCCGCTGCCGCTGGTGCACCGGTCGGGCGGGCCGCTCGATGTCTTTCGTCTCGTTCCGCGGCTGTTTCCCTATCACTCGATGTTCCTCGGGGCGCAGCGTCCGGTCGTCGTGGTGACGCCGGCCGATCTCGCGGACTCGCGTTACTCGCGCCACCACAACGGAGGCGCACGCGTGCGTGCCTACGAGCGCATGGACGGCATGGGCGAGGCGATCGTGGAGGAGGCGCAGCGATTGCAGGCCGGCGGTGGCCTGGTGCATGCCTATTACCCGGTGCTGGATGCGCTGAGCCACGTCCATGGGTGCCAGTCATCTGCAGCAGTGTCGGTGTTCCATCGCCTCGACCTGCTGTTCGCCTATCTGCTCGATCGGCTCTGCGGCAGTGGCGTCACCCTGGTGGTGACCGCCGATCACGGCTTCATCGACGCGCCCGAGGAGAAGACCGTACGGCTCGCCCTCGACGACGAGGTGTCCTCGATGCTGGCCGCGCCGCTTTTCGGCGAGCGTCGCGCGGCTTTCTGCCTGCTGCGTGTCGGGGCGGAGGAGAGCTTCGCCGCCTGGGCGGGCGAGGCGCTGGCAGGCAAGGCGGTCATGGTGCCGGGCGCGGCGCTCCTTGCCAGCGGGCTGCTCGGGCCCGGCGAGGCCCATGAAGAACTGGCCGAGCGGGTCGGCAACTGCGCGCTGCTGATGGAACCGGGCTGGACCATCGTCGACGAGGTCGAGGGTGAGAAGGCACACCGGATGATCGGCGTGCATGGCGGCCTCACCGCCGACGAGATGTGGGTGCCGCTGATCAGGGTCCGTGCTTGATCAGTGCAGCTCGTCTTCGGGCGGCAGGACGGGCATCAGCATGATGCCTTCCTCGCGCAACTCGCCGATCTCTTCGCGCGATGCCGCCCCGCGGATGGTGCGCGCCTCGCTCTCGCCGTAGTGGATGCGCCTCGCCTCCTCCGGCAGCCGCTCACCGACGTCTTCGGCCTCGCGCGCCATCTTGCGCAGCATCGACATGACCGCCGCCGCTGCCTCGGGCGCGACCGCGGGCGTCTCGGCCGGCGCCTTTGCGCCGGCAGGCGCGGGCGGCTTCGGGGCCGGCGCCGCTGCCGGGACATTCTGGCGCGTCTGCACGTAGGGCGCGCTTGGCAGCCTGCGCACCGAGACGCTGGCACATACCGGGCAGCTGACGAGCGCGCGCGCGAGTTGGCGCTCGAAGGCTTCGGCGGAGCCGAACCAGCCTTCGAACTGATGGTCCTTGTCGCAGCGCAGATCGAGAACGATCACGGGAGATTTGCCTTGTGGTCAATGAGGGGCGGGCGTTTCAAGGTCGACCCGCGTCGTGTCATTTGGTGCCCCTGGGGGGCAGCGGACGCTGGCCCTAGGCCTCGAACTTTCCGATCCCATCGGTGCCATGGAGTCGCTCGCCCTGGCGGTCGTGTGCATGGCGGTCCCGACTGCGTCGACTCCCGCTGGTGGCTCGACGCCTGATCCTGCCGGGAGGCCGGCGAAGCCCCCTCGCGACCCCGGCTGCGGACGCTCGGTCGGGATCGCCGAAATGGCGCGTGGAAGGTAATGCGTCTAAACATACGTTAAGAGATCGACGCACGAGCGCCGGGAACCCGCCCCATGGACAAACAGATCACGGACCAATTCTGGGAAGCGTACGCCGCCGGCGTCGAGCCCGATGCCGATCAGATCATCATCGAGGAATACTTCGTCCTGCTCTGCGAGTGCTTCGGCGCCGAAGACATCGTGGAACTCGAGCACTGCCAGCTCAATGTCGAGGCGCTGGAGCGCTGGAAGGCGTTCCTGAAGAAGCGCCTTGCGGACGATTGACCGAACCTATTCCGGTGCTTTCAGCCGGTTTCGGACTGCACTTTGGGGCCGCATGGCATGCAGAGGCCTTGTCTGGTGCCCGGGGCGGGACTCGAACCCGCACGCCTGTCGGCTTCGGATTTTAAGTCCGATGTGTCTACCGATTTCACCACCCGGGCAAGCGGGCTAGCGGTGCTGCTCGGGCAGCACGATGTTGACCTCCAGAACCTCGTAGTTGTCCTGCTTCTCGAGCTGGACCTTGATGTCGTCGGGGTTCACCGCGACGTACTTGGAGATCACCTCGATCAGCTCGCGCTGCAGCGCGGGCAGGAAGTCGGCGGCGGTGCTTCCGCCGGCGCGCTCGTGCGCGATCAGCAGGGACAGCCGGTTCTTGGCGATGTCCGCGGTCGATTTCTTCTTCTCGCCGAACAGGCGGGCAAGGAAGGACATCTCACTTGCCTCCGAACAGGCGCTTCATCAGGCCGGGCTTTTCGTAGCTGACGAAGCGCAGCGGGCGCTCCTCGCCCAGGAAGCGCGCGATGACGTCGGTGTAGGCCTCGGAGACGTCCGTGCCCTTGAGGTGGATGGCGGGCGTGCCCTGGTTCGAGGCGTGCAGCACCGATTCGGACTCGGGGATGACGCCGATCAGCGGCACCCGCAGCAGTTCCTGCACGTCCTTGTAGGACAGCATCTCGCCGTCTTCGACACGCTTCGGCGAGTAGCGCGTCACCAGCAGGTGCTCCTTCACCGCCTCGCCACCCTCGCGCGCGCGGCGCGACTTGGACTGCAGGATGCCGAGGATGCGGTCGGAGTCGCGCACCGACGATACTTCCGGGTTGGTGGTGACGATCGCCTCGTCGGCGAAGGTCAGCGCCATCACCGCGCCGCGCTCGATGCCCGCAGGCGAATCGCAGACGACGTAGTCGAAGCCCATGTGCTCGAGCTCCTTGAGCACGGCTTCCACGCCTTCCTCGGTCAGGGCATCCTTGTCGCGCGTCTGCGAGGCGGGAAGGATGAACAGGTTCTCGCAGTTCTTGTCCTTGATCAGCGCCTGGTTGAGGCGCGCCTCGCCGTTGACCACGTTGACCAGGTCATAGACGACGCGGCGTTCGCAACCCATGATCAGGTCGAGGTTGCGCAGGCCGACGTCGAAGTCGATGACTGCGGTCTTGTAGCCGCGCAGGGCCAGCCCGGAGGCGAAGGCCGCGCTGGTGGTGGTCTTGCCTACGCCGCCCTTGCCGGACGTTACGACGATGACTCTCACGATTTCCCCTTGACGTTCCTGTTTGGCTGGCTCAGTCGAGCTTCAGCGCTTCGATGTTGAGTGTTGGGTCTTCGGCCGTGCCGACGAGCTTTGCCACCGCCGCGCGGCCGGCGAGGGCGGCCGGGATGCCGCCCTCGAAGGTGCGATAGAAACCGGCGATGGAGACGAGTTCGGGGCCGAAATTGCTCGCCAGGATGCGGGCGTTGCGGTCGCCCTGGGCGCCGGCGACGGCGCGGCCGCGCAGCGGACCGTAGCAATGGATGCTGCCGTCGGCGATGACCTCGGCACCGGGACTGACGCCGCCGAGCAGCACCAGGTCGGTGCCACGGGCATAGACCTGCTGGCCCGAGCGCAGCGGGCGGTCGACGAACAGGGTGGCTGCGGCGGCCGCGGCCGGCGGCGCAGGATCCGGCGCGGGTGCCGCCTTGGGCTCCGCCTTTGGAGCGGGCGCCGGGGCCGGCGCACGCGGCACGGCATCGGCGGCGGGGCGGTCGCGCAGCTCGGCGTCGTCGAGCACGGCCAGACCCGCCTGGCGGGCAGCGGCGGCGAGTTCCTCGTCGAGGTTGCGCACGCCGATCGGCTGCAGGCGATAGCGGCGCAGCAGCGAGAGCAGGCCGGGCCAGTCGATGCGCGCAGGCGCCTGCGCGAGACCGGCGAAATCGAGGATGACCGCCTCGCCGTTGAAGAAGTCGGGCATGCCGCCGAGCATCTTGTGCAGGGCGTCGGCCAGCGCCGGCGGTTCGGTGATCTGCAGCAGGGCGACGGTCGCGCCGAGCGCCGCGTTGCGGAACTCGATCGGGCGGGCGGGCGCGTTAGCGGACATGGGCGGAACGGTCTTCAAAATCAACGGAGTGTACTGAGGCGGGGGCGATCGGGCAAGCATTCCAATCGGCATCGCAGCGGGCGGGCGCAGCCGATCCCCTCGTCACGTCCGTGCCCCGCCGCATCGTCGCCGGCGCAGCGCTTCAGTGCAGGGTCGGCGGCTCGAACAAGGCCTCCACCGCCTCCGCGTCGAAACGATAGGTGTGATTCGACAGGTCGTCGTGGACGACGACCTCGCCATGCTCGGCAAGGATCGCCCGGACCTCCTTCTCGCCCAGGCCCTGCAGCATCGATGCGACCTTTTGCGGGTCTGCCGGCCAGTCGTGGGTGACGGCGCGCGGGGCGAAGATGCGCACCTTCTCCTCGGCGAAGAGGCGGCCCAGCAGCGCCTCGGGCGTCAGGTCGAGCAACTCGTCCTGGCGCACCGTCTGCGCCAGATGCTGGACGCGCGACCAGCCGTCGATGTCCTTCGCGTCCGCACCCGGGAGCTTCTGCACGAACAGGGCGGCTGCGGCCTGAGGAGCGCTCGCCAGCCACAGGCCGGCTGGCTGCTGCTCGGAACGGTCCAGATAGTGCTCGAATATTGCGGCGATGCTCGCGCCCTCGAGCGGCACCAGGCTCTGGTAGGGCTGTGCCAGGCCGGGTATGTCGAGCGACAGCTGCAGTCGGCCGTCGCCCACGAGCTCGGCGAGCGAGTCGCCCGCGGGGATGCCCTCGGCCTTCGCATAGCCACGCAGGTTGAGCGCCTCGGTGCAGTCGATCACCAGCAGGCTGACCGGGCCGTGGCCGGCGATCTGGAAGGTGAGGCGGCCGGCCTGCTTGAGGTTGCCGGCGATCACGACCGAGACCGCGCTCATCTCGCCGAGCAGGCGTGCCACCGCCTCCGGGTAGCTGCGACCGGCCTGCATCGCCTGCCACACGTCGGTGAGGCGGACGACGGCGCCGCGGATGTCGAGGTCTTCCAGCAGGAAGCGCTGGACGTAGCTGTCGGGCAGGGAATCGCTCATGTCGGGCTCCCGGGGTGCAGGTTGCGGCTGTAGAGATCGGCGTCGAAGCCGACGAGGATCCGGTCGTCCGCCGTCTCGAGCACCGGCCGGCGGATCAGGCTCGGCTGTTCGAGCATCAGGGCGATCGCATCGGCTTCGGATCCGAGGGCCTGCCGCGCGGCGTCGAGCTTGCGCCAGGTCGTGCCGCGCTTGTTCAGCAGCGCCTCCCAGCCGAGTCGTGCGCTCCAGCGCTGCAGCGTGGCCGCGTCCAGACCATCCTTGCGGTAGTCGTGAAAGCGGTAGGCGACGCCCTGGCCGTCGAGCCAGGCGAAGGCCTTCTTCATCGTGTCGCAGTTCCTGATGCCGTAAATGACGTGTGGCATGAATCCTTGCCTCCGTGCCTACTTGTTGCCGCGGGCGCGGGCGAAGGCATCCGCCAGGGCGTTGCCCTGAACCGGCCGGGCACCGCCTTGCGGGCGCTTGTCGCGCGCCGCTTGAGGCGCGTCCGGGCGCTTGTTGCGGCCACCTTCGCCGCGGGCGCGGGGCGTGCCGGGCGCGTCCGCGCGGCGGGGGCTGGCTTCGTCCGCCATGCGCATCGTCAGGGCGATGCGCTTGCGCGCGATGTCGACCTCGAGCACCTTGACCTTCACCACCTGGCCCGCCTTCACGACGGTGTGCGGATCCTTGACGAAGTTGTTCGACAGCGCGGAGATGTGCACCAGGCCGTCCTGATGCACGCCGATATCGACGAAGGCGCCGAAATTGGTGACGTTGGTGACGACACCCTCGAGCATCATGCCGGGCTCGAGGTCGTTCAGCGTCTCGATGCCGTCGCGGAAGCTGGCCGTGCGGAACTCGGGGCGTGGATCGCGGCCGGGCTTCTCGAGCTCGCCGAGGATGTCCTGCACGGTGGGCAGGCCGAAGCGTTCGTCGGTGAAGTCGGCGGGTTTGAGCGTCCTCAGGAAGTTGCCGTTGCCCATCAGTTCGCGCACGCCTTTCTGCACCCTGGCGAGGATGCGCTCGACGACCGGATAGGCCTCGGGGTGGACGGAGGATGCATCGAGCGGATTGTCGCCGCTGGGGATGCGCAGGAAGCCCGCGGCCTGCTCGAAGGTCTTGGGACCGAGGCGGGGAACGTTCCTGAGGGCGTCGCGGCTGCGGAACGGGCCGTTGCTGTTGCGATATTCGACGATGTTGCCCGCCAGCGTGCCGTTGAGGCCGGAGATGCGGGTGAGCAGGGGCGCGGACGCGGTGTTCACGTCGACGCCGACGGCGTTGACGCAGTCCTCGACCACCGCGTCTAGGCTCTTCGCCAGGCGTCCCTGATTGACGTCGTGCTGGTACTGGCCGACGCCGATCGACTTGGGATCGATCTTCACCAGTTCGGCGAGCGGATCCTGCAGGCGACGAGCGATCGATACCGCGCCGCGCAGGCTGACGTCGACGCCGGGAAATTCGCGCGCGGCCAGTTCGGAGGCGGAATATACGGATGCGCCTGCCTCGGACACCATGACCTTGGTGCATCTGAGCTCGGGGTGGCGTTCCAGCATCTCGGCGGCCAGGGTGTCGGTCTCGCGCGAGGCCGTGCCATTGCCGATCGCGATCAGCTCCACGGCATGCTTCTTCGCCAGGGCCGCCAGGGCGGCGATGGCGGATTCGCGGTCACGGCGCGGTTCGAAGGGATAGACGGTGGCGGTGTCGACGAGCTGGCCGGTTGCATCGACCACGGCGACCTTCACGCCGGTGCGGATGCCCGGGTCCAGGCCCATGGTCGCGCGGCTGCCGGCGGGCGCCGCCAGCAGCAGGTCCTTGAGGTTGCGCGCGAACACGCGGATCGCCTCTTCCTCGGCGCGTTCGCGCAGTTCGCCCATCAGTTCGAGCTCGAGGTGGAGCGAGATCTTGACGCTCCAGGCCCAGCGCACGGTGTCGGCGAGCCAGCGGTCGGCCGGGCGGCCCTGGTTGCGGATGCCGAAACGTGCTGCGATGCGCCCTTCACAGGGATGGGGCGCGTCCGGGTCCGGGCGGTCGACGTCGAGCGTCAGGCGCAGCACGCCCTCGTTGCGGCCGCGCAGCAAGGCCAGCGCTCGGTGCGAGGGCATGGTCGCGATCGGCTCGTGAAAGTCGAACCAGTCGCGGAACTTGGCCCCCTCGTTCTCCTTGCCTTCGATGACGCCGGAGCGCACCTGGCCATGTTCGTGCAGGTAGCTGCGCAGCTCGCCGAGCAGGGCGGCGTCCTCGGCAAACTGCTCCATCAGGATCTGGCGCGCGCCGTCGAGCACGCTCC
>JBFGUQ010000032.1:0-11619 GCA_041565515.1 Rhodocyclaceae bacterium
GTATTCGTGCACGCTCTTGGGCATGGTGACCCGTGCGCGGGTGATGTCGGTGAGCAGGTTGCGCCCCTGCAGCACCAGGCGCAGGCCGTCGCTGGCAAGCTGCTGCTCGAACCAGTCCGACGACGGCGACAGGCGCGGAGAGAACGCGGCCAGGCGCTCCGAGGAGACGACGAAGTCCGACCATACGTCGAAGATGTCGGGGTCGGTGCGAAGGGTCTCGCATTTTATCTTGGCGACGCGGGCGAAATCGCTCACCATCGGTTCGATGCCCTGGAACAGTGGCGTGCTGGCGAAGCACGAGGCCATCACTACCGCGAGCTTGTCGATGTCGCGCAGAGCCTGGGCGATCTTCACGTAGCGGCTGTCGTAGAAGGCCTCCACCGGTATCGAGAAGGCGCGGAACGGTTCGCCCCAGAGCTCGTCGATGCCTTCGTCACCGCTGCGGTGCAGGACCAGCTTGCCCAGCTGCAAGGCCTCCTGCAGACAGAAACCGCACTCGCGCATCAGCGCGTTGTCGGTGTCGATCTTGATGCCCAGTTCCTGCAGTTCCACCAGCTTGGTGAAGATGTCGGTCGCGCGGTTGAACAGCGCGCCGGCAAACATCGCGCCCTTGACGCGCTTGCGCGCCGGGTCCTGCTCGATCTCGTAGGCATGGCGGGCGTCGTCGAGGCGCGCGCCCGAGATGTTGATGCCGTGCTCGACATGGTTGAAAAGGCGCCGGGTCAGCGCCTGGATGAGCTTCTTCTTCATGCGCAGCGAATCTGCCGGCGGATCGTAGGCCTTGAGCCAGTACCCGTCGTAGAAGACGCGGCGCACGCCGTCGATCGTCTCGACCGTGCCGTTGGGGATGACCGAATTCATTGCGGGATCCGCTTCAGCAACAAAAAGGATGGGGACACGATACCCCCGCCCGCGCGCCTTACCAAGCGGCCGGGAGCTGCGGCCCGTTCTTGAGCAGGCGCGCGCGGCGCAGGCGCCGGCGCTTGTTCACGACCCGGACGCGCCAGAACAGCTGGGCACCCCAGTAGCCGACCACCGAACCGACCACGGCCATCATCAGCATGCCGACCACCAGGGGCTGACCGATGCCGGTGACCCAGTGCCAGATCTGGCTCCAGTCGGCAATCGCCATCGACGCTTCGACCGCTTCGACCGCCTCGGGCTGCGCCGTCGCGGGGGCGCTGGTGCCGAGCACGCCGGCACCGAGCCGGTAAGCGAAGTAATACAGCGGGCCGTAGGTGAAGGGGTTGCTGATCAGGGTGGAGACGGCGGCGATCCAGAGGTTGCCGCGCAGGAGCAAGGACGCGACCGCCGCGGCGGGGATCTGTGCGATCGGGATCATCAGGCCGAAGAAAGCACCGACCGCGACGCCGCGCGCCACCGCCCTGCGGTTGATGTGCCACAACAGCGGATCGTGTACGCGCGGCCCGAGCCAGCGCAGCAGGCGGCTGCGCTTGATGCTGTCATGGGAGGGCAGGAAGCGTCTGAACATGTATCGATCCGGGCCGAGTGGGGCATCTTACGCAATGCGTTCAAAAGCACAAGCACCCGCCCCCGACTCTGTCCGGCGACCGCATTCGCGCTGCATTACGCTTCGATATTTGCAGGTTTCGACCACGGCTCGCGTGCGGAATTCACGCTTCCGCGCGCCTCGCTGCCCAGAATGTGCAAGGGGCGCCAGCGCCGGCGTGCGGCGCGGAGTCTAGACGAGGTCCGCGGGGACGACCGCGCGGAGCACGGTCTGCGTCTCGTTGTTGCGGACGCGGTTGGTGAACCACCACAGCGCGCCTTTCTTCACCGTCCAGTCGGCCTCGACGCCGGACAACAGCAGCGCGGCGAGCCGTCCAAGCGCCGGCTGGTGGCCGACGATCAGGGCGGCTCCGCTGGCGTCTGGCCAGCCGGTGGCGGCGAGGATCTCGGCGACGCCGCCCTCGGGGCCGAGGCCGCTGACGATCTCGAAATCGTCGGTGAAGGCAGTGGCGGTCTGGCGGGTGCGCAGGCTTGGGCTGACGAGGACCTTGAGGCGCTTGGGCCGGTTCGTGGCCAGCCATGCGGCCATGCGTCGCGCCTGCTTGTGGCCGCGTTCGGTGAGCTCGCGGGTGTGGTCCGGGCTGCCGTCCACCGCTTCGGCGTGGCGCCAGAGCAACAGATCCATGCGTATCTCCTTCGACTCGAAACCCCGCATCATGCGCACATCATGTTGCAGCAGGATGTCGGCGTCCGCCGCGGCAGCCTGCGCGATGGCGTGTCATGCGCCGGCCCCCCGGGGCGCGGCACATCCTCCTCTATCAAAGCCCATCGCTTGTGAAATCGCATCCTCTCTTGCGCGGCACATCCCTTTCACCAGGGCGTCTTGCCCCACAGCAGCGGTTCGCACTGGCGCAGCACGCGATGGCGCAGGCGCGCGTAGCGCCGCCCGTGCCAGCCGAGGACGAAGGCTGTCGCGGCCTGCAGGCCGGGGTCGCCCCCGGCCCAGGCCTCGAGCCGGAGGCGGGCGGTGTCGACGTCCTGCAGGAAGCCGAGCGTGTTCTGCGCCCGCGAGAGGTCGGCGCCGTAACGCTGCACGCGCGCGGCGGGGAACAGCGGGGCGAAGAACTCGAAGCCGTAGCGCAGCTGCTTGAGGTCGATGCGCAGGCGGTGCAGGCGGGTCGGGATCAGGGTCGACGCCGCATGGTAGTGTCGGCGCGCGCGTTTGCGCAGGCGACCGAGCTGAAGCCGGGCGAAGCTGCGCAGATCGGCCGCCTCGGTCAGGCTGGACGTGGGCAGCCGCATCAGTGCCGCGGCGAACTCGAGCATCAGCAGGCCCTGCTGGGCGGGGTCGAGCTTGTCTCCGGCCTCGACGCGTGCCGCGTCCCGGGCCTCGAAGACGATGCCGAGCAGTCTGGGCAGTGCGCTGTCGCCGTCGGCCAGGCCGGCCGGCTCGATGGGGGCGAGCAGTTCGGTGCACAGCACATCGAGTTCGCGGGCGTCGCCGAAACGGTTGGCGTTCTCGCGCAGGCGCTGGTTCCATTCGCCGACGAACTCGGCCGGCAATGCCGGCGCGACGATCCGGATCAGCGAACGCAGGCGGCGCAGGGCCACGCGCAACTGGTGGACGAATTCGGGCGCGTGGTCCTGCGCCGCCGCGATCGCGTTCGCCTGCCACTGGCGCAGGCAGGCGTGGGCGAGGTCGCGAAAGGCCTCGATCACGTGTTGGTTCGGCCGCAGCAGGGAGGGCTCGGCGCGCGACGGCGGCGTCGGCTGGTCGAGGAACAGGCGGTAGCCGCGCTCGGCCTTGGAGACGTCGGCGGGCATCAGCGGCAGGCTGCGGGCGAGCTCGCAGCCGAGTTCGAGAAGGTCGAGCGGATGACCGGCCTCGAGCTCGAGCTCCAGCTCGCAGATCGGCGCGCTGCGACCTGCAGCCTCGATCGTGCCGGTGTCGATCATCATCAGGATGCTGACGCCCTCGCGCGGCACGCAGCGGCGAGTCTCGCGGCGGAAGCGGGTGGTGAAGGCGGGCACCAGCTTGTCGGCCTTGCGTTCGAGCAGCCTGGCGGTGGTCGTTTCGTCGATCGCCGAGAAGTCGAAGGCGCCGGCATACTCCTGCTCCCACTCCGGTCGCTGCGACAGCCCCCCGCTCGAGACCGCGGCGCATTTCACCGTTTGCAGCCATTTGCGCCCCTGGCGGCGGGTGCGCACCGCGACCTTGCGCGCCCTGAGCGCGAGATCCGGCGTGTCGTAGTAGGTGTTGTCGAGCGTGCACGCGTTGCCGAGCTTCACGGCGCCGGCCACCAGGGGGTGGCGGCGCAGGGCGGGCACGGCGTGCGCGGGCAGCGCGAGCTTGAGTTCGACCTCCCGGCTCATTCGCCGAATACCGCTTTCCACAGCGCGCGCACAGGCGCGCGCGGATTCGCTGCCTCATCCGGGTCGACGCGCGAGGCGTGGCCGTTGAGGCGCTCGCGGTGCTGCAGCTTGCGCAGGCTGCGGTAGCTGTCGCCGCAGGCGCCGGCGAGCTCGGCCGGGATCAGCCCGAGCTCGCCGGCGATGCGCAGCAGCGCGATGTTGCCGAGGTTGCCGGCGAGCTCGGGGTGGGCGTGGGCGTGGCCGAGCACCAGGTACTGGACCAGGAACTCGACGTCGACCAGCCCGCCGGCGTCGTGCTTGAGATCGAACAGCGCGCTCTTGTTGGCGTGGGCGTCGCGCATCTTCTTGCGCATCGCGAGGACGTCGGTGCGCAGCGCATCGAGTTCGCGCGGCAGGCGCAGCACCTCGCAGCGGATGCGCTCGAAGGCTTCGCCAATGGCGGGGTCGCCGGCGGAGAAGCGGGCGCGGGTGAGCGCCTGGTGTTCCCATACCCAGGCGGATTCGAGCTGGTACTTGCGGAAGGCGTCCAGCGAGGTCGCGATCAGGCCGGCGTCGCCGTTGGGGCGCAGGCGCAGATCGGTCTCGAACAACTGCCCGGCGGCGGTGCGGCTCGACAGCCAGGTGTTGGTGCGCTGCGCGAGTCGTGTGTACACCTCGGCGGACTCGGGCGCGTCGTCGTCGTAGAGGAAGACGATGTCGAGGTCCGATGCGTAGCCGAGCTCCTTGCCCCCGAGCTTGCCGTAGCTGATGACCGCGAACCTGGGCTCGTCGCGGTGGCGGATCTTGATCTTTCGCCAGCACAGCGGCAGGGTCAGGTCGAGCATGATGTCCGCGAGCGCCGACAGGTGGTCGGCGAGCTTCTCGACCGTGAGCAGGCCGGAGACGTCCTGCGTCAGCAGCCGGAAGGACTGCGCGTGGTGCTGCTCGCGCATGAGGTCCATCTGGCGTTCCATGTCCGGCTCGATGGCGTCGAGCTCGGCCGCGAGCGTGGCGCGGAACTGCGGCCAGTCCGGGGCCGCGTCGAGCGTGCGCGAATCGAGCATCTCGTCGAGCAGGATGGGGTGGCGGGTGAGGTACTCGGCCGCCCAGCGCGAGGCGCCGACGAGGTCGGCCACGCGGCGCAGCGCCTGCGGGTACTGCTGCAGCAGCGCGAGGTAGGCGCCGCGGCGGCCGATGGCGTCGAGCAGGTCGAGGCAGCGCGCGAGGGTGTCGTCGGGCCCGGGCGTGGTGGCGGCGGCCTCGATCAGGCGCGGCATCAGGGCGTCGACGCGGCTGCGGATGTTGTTCGGCAGTTGCTGATAGCGCGGGCCGCCGTGGATGGCGGCGAGGCGCTCGGCGCCGGCGCGCGGGTGGCGGTAGCCGAGCTCGCCCAGGGCCTCGGTGGCGTGCTCGATGTCGGGCGCGGCGGCCCACACCGAGTCGAGGCTGTGATCTTCTTCCGAAGGGTCGCCGAACACCGCGTCGAAGCGGCCGCTGACGGCTGCGCGGTGCTCGTCGAGCGCGGCGAGCAGGGCCGGGTAGTCTTCGAAGCCCATGCCGCGCGCGATCAGCAGCTGGTCCTCCGGGCTCTCCGGCAGGTCGTGGGTCTGGGCGTCGTCGAGGTATTGCAGCCGGTGCTCCAGGCGGCGCAGGAAGACGTAGGCCGCCGACAGGGTCCTCACCGCATTGTCGGACAGGATGCCGCGCTCGGGCAGCAGGGCGAGCACCTTCAGCGTCGCGCGGATCTGCAGCGCGGTGTCGCGCCCGCCGCGGATGAGCTGGAACACCTGGGCGATGAACTCGATCTCGCGGATGCCGCCGGGGCCGAGCTTGATGTTGTTGGCGCGGTCGCGCCGCGCGACCTCGCGCCGGATCTGCGCATGCAGGTCGCGCATGGCGTTGAAGGCGCCGAAGTCGAGATACTTGCGAAACACGAAGGGGCGGGCGACCGCCTCCAGTTCCGGCCAGCGCCTGCCGATCAGCCCGCGTGCCTTGATCCAGGCGTAGCGCTCCCACTCGCGGCCCTGGGTCACGAAGTAGTTCTCGAGCATGTCGAAGCTGGCCACCAGCGGGCCGGATTCGCCATTGGGCCGCAGGCGCATGTCGACCCGGAACACCTGGCCGTTCTCGGTAACCTCGGCCAGCGCAGCGATGAGCTGCTTGCCCAGGCGCTCGAAGAACTCGAAGTTGCTGATCACCTTCTTGCCGCCGGTGTCGCCATCTTCCGGGTAGATGAAGATCAGGTCGATGTCGGACGAGACGTTGAGCTCGCGGCCGCCGAGCTTGCCCATGCCGATCACCAGCAGTTCCTGCTCCCAGCCGGTAGGCGACAGCGGCTGGCCGTAGCGTTCCACGAGGGCGGCGCGCAGGACGTCGTGGGCGTGCCGGACGGTGACCTCGGCCAGCACCGTCATGGTTTCGGTGACCTCGGCGAGGTCGGCGCGGCCGCCGAGGTCGCGCACGATCAGGTGCCCCATCACCCAGGTGCGCAACTGGCGCAGTGCCGGGCGCAGCGCGGCCTCTGCGCTGTCGGCCCCGGCTTCTCGGGAACGGATGAAGGCGGCCATGGCGTCGGCGTCGATCGGCGCGTCGATGCTCGCGGCCAGTTCGCCGGCGAGCCAGGGCTGGCTGTCGAGCATGCGCTTCAGGTAGCGCGACAGCTGCGCCGCCTCGATGACAGGCTGCGGGGTGGTGTGTGCCGGCGGGGCGGGCGTGGAGGACATGACAGGGAGACTCCCCTTCGGATGCCGCGTTCATTGGTAGAATGCAGGCCCTTTCGGCGTAACGCTGTCGCCTCGGCCTGCCACGGCTCACATTCTATCCGTGCCTGCCGGTCGCGGGCCTGCCGTGGGCATATCGGTTCCCCATTCGGGCGGTCGCACCGCCGCGGCCCGGGGCGGGACTCAACTCCAGAATTTCGTCCCGGGCTGCCGGTCCGACAACGCATGAGCGAGCGCGACAATCCAGATTTCCCGGCCGGCACGGTGCAGCGTGCAGCGGCGCCGGCGCCGGCGCGTGCCGGGGGGCGGGCACGCCGCCTGCTGCGCGGCGCCGGCGCGTTCGCCCTGGTCTTGTGGTTCGTCGTCGGCAGCGTGATGCTGCTGATGCGCGTCGTGGTGATGCCGGCGGTCGGTGATTTCCGCGCCGAGATCGCGGCCGTGGCCGGCGACGCGCTCGGCCTGCCGGTATCGATCGCGTCGATCGAGGGCGACTTCGCCGGCTGGCGCCCGCGCCTGCATCTTGCGCAGGTGAGCGTGGCCGACGCCGCGGGCCGGCCGGGCCTGCTGCTGCCGCGGGTCGACGCCACGCTGGCGTGGTCGTCGCTGCTGCGAATGCGACCCTACTTCGAGCGCCTGGAGATCTTCTCGCCGCAGCTCGCGCTGCGGCGCGAGGCCGACGGGCGAGTGGTCGTCGGCGGGCTGGCGCTGCAGGACGGCGCGGACGACAGCGATGGCAGTGCGCTCGAGTGGCTGCTGGGGCAGGGCCAGATTCTGGTGCACGATGCACGCCTGAGCTGGACCGACGAGCTGCGCGGCGCGCCCGAGCTGCAGCTCGACCAGGTCGAATTCCGGCTGCTGCGCGACTTCGGTGGCTATCGCTTCGGCCTGCGCGCGGCCCCGCCCGCGGCGCTGGCGTCGACGCTCGATGTCCGCGGGGAGGTGAAATCGCTCATGGGCGGCGCGCCCCTGCACTCGGCCGGCCGGCTGTACGTCGCGCTCGATCACGCCGACCTGGGCGGCTGGCAGCCCTGGTTCGACTACCCGCTGCCGCTCGCCGGCAGCGGCGGCGTGCGCGCCTGGATCGAGGCGGGCAGGCGGCCGACGGCCGAAGGCGAGGTCCGCCGGATGTCGATCAGCGCCGACGTGGCGCTCGATGCCGTGCGCACCCGGCTCGGGGACACGCTGCCCGGCCTCGAGCTCGCGCGGGCGGACGGGCGCATCTCGATTTCGCATTCGAGCGCGGGCTTCGAACTCGGCACCCGCGCGCTGGCGCTGCAGACCGGCGACGGCCTGCAAGTCGGACCGATCGACCTCGTCCTGCAGGCGCGCGAAGAAGGCAAGGGCGAGGCCGGCGGCGAGCTTCGCGCCAACCGGCTCGACTTCGGCGCACTCGCCGGCCTCGCCGCCTACCTGCCCTTCGACGACGCGCTGCGGTCCCGGCTGGCGGCGTTCGCGCCGCAGGGCGAGGTGCGCGAATTGCGGTTCGACTGGCGTGGCGACAGTGCCGCGCCCGAGGCGTGGACGCTCGCGGCGCGCTTTGCCGGCATCGGTCTGGCCGCGCGCGACGGCCTGCCGGGCCTCGGCGGGCTGTCGGGCGAGATCGACGGCAGCGAGCGCGGTGGGCGCTTCCGCGTCGACGGCCGCGACGCCCACGTCGATCTGCCCGAGGTCTTCGAATCCAGCCGCCTCGCCTTCGACGCCTTGCGCGCGGAGGGCGGCTGGCAGCGCCGCGACGGGCGGCTCGAGATCTCGCTCGACAGCGCGGAGTTCGACAACGTCGACGCGGCTGGCAACGCCTCCGGGCGCTACTGGCCCGAGTCGGGGGGGGCGGGCGAGATCGACCTGCAGGCGCGTCTGACGCGTGCCGAGGGGACGGCCGTGTGGCGCTATCTGCCGCGGGTGGTGGGGAGCGAGACGCATGACTGGGTGCGCGCAGGGATTCGTCGGGCGGTGGTGCCCGAGGCACGCCTGCGCCTCAGGGGGCGGCTCGAGGACTTTCCGTTTCGCGATGGCAACGGCCAGTTCCTGGTGGCGATACAGGTGGCCGACGCGGTGCTCGACTACGCGCCGGGCTGGCCGTCGATCGGGAACATTCACGGCGAGGTGCGCTTCGAGGGCCCGGGCATGCGCATCGAGGCCGCGCGGGCGAGCATCCTCGGCGTCAGTCTCGCCGGTGTCGTCGCCGACGTGCCGGATCTGGACGCGCCCACCGGCGAGACCATGACCATCACCGGTCGCGCCAGCGGACCGAGCGCGGAATTCCTGCGCTTCGTCGCGGCGAGTCCGGTGGCCGAGCACATCGGCGGCTTCACTGCCGGAATGCAGGCCGAAGGGGCGGGCACGCTCGACCTGCGCCTGGTGCTGCCGCTGCGAAACACGGCGGACACGAGGGTGCGCGGAGAGTACCGCTTCGCCGCCAACCGGCTGTGGCTGCTGGAGGGCCTGCCCGCGCTCGAGGAGGCGGCCGGGCGCCTGGTGTTCACCACCGACACGCTGTCGATTCCCGAAGCACGCGCGCAGTTTCTCGGCGCGCCGCTGCGGGTGGCAGCGCGCACGGCCGAGGACGGCACGGTGAGCTTCGAGGCCAGGGGGGGCGCCAGCATCGCCGCGCTGAGCGCCGCCAGGGACTGGCCCGCGCTGTCGCACCTGTCCGGTTCGACGCCCTGGCAGGCGGACATCCGCATCGGTGGCGGCGAGACCCGGATGGTGATCCGTTCCGAGCTGAGCGGCGTGTCGTCGAGCCTGCCCGCCCCGCTGAACAAGGGCGCGGCCGAAGCCTGGCCGCTGCGCGTGGAACTGGCCCACCCGCAGCAGGCGGCGGGGGGGCGGATCGATCTGCAACTGGCGGACCGCCTGGCTGCCCGGCTCGAGAGCGATCACGCCGACTGGTCAAGCCTGCGCGGCGGGCTGCGCATCGGCACGGGCGAGGGCGCGGACCAGCCCCCGCGCATGGCGGAGCGCGGCGTGCTGGTGGCGGCGACCTTCGATACGCTGGATGCGGATGCCTGGCGGCGCGCGCTTGGCGGCGAGGACGCGGACGACGACCCCGGCGGCGCACCGCCCGCCGGCGGGTTCGCCCTGCCGCTCGCCGGGGTGACGATGCAGGCGGCGCAGCTGCGCGCATTCGACCAGACGCTGCGCAATGTCAGCCTGCGCGCGCTGACCGATGCCGGCGGCTGGAAGGCACGCCTGGACAGCGACGTCGCGGCCGGCGAGTTCGACTGGCGCGATGCCGGCGATGGCGCGCTGGTCGCGCGCTTCCGCCATCTCGCGCTCGGCGGCGGCGAGGGCGGTGACGCAGAGGGCACGGCCGACCGCAACCGCGACGCCCGCCCGCCGCGTGCCCTGCCCGGGCTGGACGTCGCTGCCGAGCGCTTTTCCCTGCGCGGGATCGAGCTCGGGCGGCTGGAGGTGTTCGCGCGCAATCGCGGCGGGCTGTGGGTGCTCGAACGCCTCGCGTTGACCAACCCCGACGGCAGGCTCAGCGGCAAGGGTGAATGGCAGCCTGCCGGGCGGCAGCTTACGCGGCTGGATTTCAGCCTCGACACCCCCGACGTCGGTCGTTTCACCCGTCGCCTCGGTTACGTGGACTCGATGCGCGGCGGTGCGGCCACGCTTGCCGGCGAGATCGAATGGCGCGGCGCGCCGACCCGCATTCATTATCCGACCCTCGCCGGCAACATGAGGCTCGATGCCGCAGATGGACAGTTCAACAAGCTCGAGCCGGGCGTGGGCCGGCTGCTCGGCATCCTCAGCCTGCAGTCCCTGCCACGTCGCATCACGCTGGATTTCCGCGACGTGTTTTCCGACGGATTCGCCTTCGATCGCATTTCCGGTAGCATCAGGGTGGCCAGCGGGGTGATGCACACCGACGACCTCGAGATTCGCGGCCCGGCCGCGCGGGTGAAGATGCAGGGCTCGACCGACATCGAGGCCGAAACCCAGGACCTGCGGGTTTTGGTGCAGCCGACGCTTTCCGAGTCCGTCGCCATCGGCGCGGCGGCGAGCCTGCTCAATCCGGTGGCCGGGGTGGTGACTTATCTTGCGCAGAAGGTGCTCAGCGACCCGATCGAGAGGCTTTTCGCCTTCGAATACACGATCACCGGCACCTGGGACGACCCGCTGGTGCTCAAGCGCGGCTTCGCAGCGCCGCCGGTCGCCGCCCCGGCGCAATAAGGACGAAGACGACCCAGCAATGACGACGCCCATCGACAGCGCGGCGACAGCCGCTTCCCTGCAGCAGCCCGGCACTGTCCGCATCGCGGCCATCCAGACCGTTTCCGGCCCGGACGTCGCGGCCAATCTCGAGGTGACGGGCCGACTCGTCGCCGAGGCGGCGGCAGCCGGTGCGCGCCTGGTGGCGCTGCCTGAATACTTCCCGCTGATGACCGCGGACGAGACCGCCAAGGTCCGCATCCGCGAAACCGAGGGCGCCGGCCCTCTGCAGGACTTCCTGCGCGAGACGTCGCGGCGCAACGGGGTGTGGCTGATCGGCGGCACGATCCCGCTGGTGGCCGAGGCCGACGACAAGGTGCGCAACAGCACGATGGTCTTCGATGACCGCGGCGAGCCAGTGGCGCGCTACGACAAGGTTCACCTGTTCGGATTCCGGCGTGGCGAGGAGAACTACGACGAGGCCGCCACCATCGAGCCCGGCGCCACCGTGGTGAGCTTCGATTCCCCGGTCGGGCGCATCGGCCTGTCGGTGTGCTACGACCTGCGTTTCCCGGAGCTCTTTCGCGCCATGGGGGCGGTCGATCTGGTGGTCCTGCCGGCCGCCTTCACCTACACGACCGGGCGCGCGCACTGGGAGGTGCTGTTGCGCGCCCGCGCGATCGAGAACCAGTGCTACGTGATGGCGCCGGCGCAGGGCGGCCGCCATCCTCACGGCCGCGTCACATGGGGCCACACGATGATCATCGACCCGTGGGGCGAGGTGCTCGCCTGCCGCGAAGAGGGGCCGGGGATTGTCGTCGCCGACGTCGATCCGGCACGCATTGCGAGCGTGCGCGAGAGCCTGCCGGCGCTGCGTCACCGCTGCCTGTCCTGATGGGGAAGGCAGCGGCCGTTGCCGCCA
>JBFGUQ010000033.1:0-11271 GCA_041565515.1 Rhodocyclaceae bacterium
GACGCCTACGGCACGCTGTTCGACGTCAGCAGCGTCGCCCGTGGCGCGGAAGACGCGCTCGGCCCGAACTGGCATGCGCTGTCCGACCTCTGGCGCAGCAAGCAGTTGCAGTACACCTGGCTGCGCGGACTGGCCGGCCATCACGCCGATTTCTGGCAGGTCACCGCCGATGCGCTGGATTTCGCCATGGCCACCCTGCAGATCCACGACCCGGCGCTGCGCGACCGCCTGATGAACCTCTACCTGAGCCTGTCGGCCTATCCCGAGGTGCCCGACACCCTGCGCCGCCTCAAGGACGGTGGCATGAAACTCGCCATCCTCTCGAACGGCACGCCAGGAATGCTCGCGTCCGCGGTGAAGAACGCCGGCATCGCCGATCTGTTCGATGCCGTGCTCTCGGTCGAAGCGGTCGGCGTGTTCAAGCCCCACCCTTCGGTTTACCGGCTGCCCCAGGAGCGCCTCGGCGTGCCCGCGGACCAGTCATGCTTCCTGTCGTCCAACGGCTGGGACGCCTTCTCGGCCAAGGCCTATGGCTACAAGGTGCTGTGGTGCAACCGCTTCGGCCAGCCGACCGAGCGAATTCCGGCGACGCCGGACGCCCAGATCACCGACCTCTCGGGTCTTCCGGAAGCGGTCCTCTAAGGTTCCGGACGGGGTCGGAAGCCAAGAAGAAGCCGGGGCGGAGCCCCGGCATGTTTTCATTCGCCTCCTCGATCAGGCCACGTTACGCGGCTTGAGGGTCATGCTGGTGAAGTTGTGCTTGTACGGCGACTCGCCCATCTTGGTGACCACGCCCCTGCCGAGCTTGTAGCGATAGTTGTTGGTCACCGGATCGGGCACCGCATGGACGATCGAGTTGGCCGGCGCATCCGGGTAGTTGAAGTTGGCCATCGCCACGCCCGGTCGCATCTCGTCGGAGACGATCGCCACCGCGACGAACTGCCCCTCGGTGGTCTTTATGTGGCCATTCTTCATGAGCGTGTCGAAGTACTGGTCGTCCTCGAGTACCCCCTGCGGCTCGCCCATCTGCACGTAGACCGTGTCGTTGTAGACCTGGACGAAATCGCCCGACTCGATGCCCTTCGCCTTGGCGTCGTCCGGATGCATGATCATCATCGGATAGGGCCAGCGCTGGGCGAGATAGGGCTTGCGCAGGTCGTCGAAGCCGGACTGCCAGGTTTCATTGACGCGCCCGTTGGTCACCCAGATCTCACCCTTCTCCTTGCGCGGCTGCGCGGCCTTGTAGAACTGCATCCAGCCGGGGTAATTCCACGGCGACTTCAACAGTACCGCCTTGCCGCTGTGGCTGCTGAAGGCATAGAGCCACTTGCGCTTGACCTCGGTGTCCTCGATCTCCTCCCAGTCGTTGCCCGGGTCGTGCAGGCGTTGCGTGCCGATCAGTTCACCGTCCTTCACCCGGATCGGCGTCTGGATCCCGGTCGTGCCATAGGTGCGAAGGAATTCCTGCGCCTTGACCCCCTTGGCCTTGGCCTTCCGCACCAACGGCTCGTAGTTGAGCACGCCGTTGCGACCGAAGCGCGCCGCCTCCTCGAAGATGTCGTTCGACTCCTTCCAGTTGTACGAGCCATCCGCGTCGAAACCCATCTTCTGGGCGAATTTCTGCACTGCCCACCAGTCGGGCTTGGCCTCTCCGGGCGCGTCGTAGAATTTCGAGTACAGCCGCAGCCGGCGCTCCGAGTTGCAGCGGGTGAAGTTGTCCTCGCCCCAGGTCGCCGCCGGCAGGACGATATCGGCGAGCTCGGTGTTGATCGGCTTCACCGGGTAGATGTCCGAGTCGACCATCACCATGCCTCCCGAGTCGACCCGGCGCTTGAGCACCTCGAAGATCGCGGCGCGGTCGAGGTGGGTGATCTGGTGCGGGTTCTTGCGAGTAAGCTCGAACATGCGGTCGGACAGCGCCTGCGAGGCCATCATGCCGGCGGTCCAGGTGGTGCCGAAAACCCAGGCAAACTTCACTTCGCCATTCATGACCCAGCGATCGAGGTTGAAGCTCTTCTTGCGCCGCCCCGGATACTTCTCGGGCGAGAGCCAGCCCGAGCCGCCGCCCGCGCTCATCATGCCGCGCTGGTGGCCGCCGCCGCGCGAGATCATCCGACCGGGGCGGTTGCCCGCGCCGCAGATCAGGCCGAGCGCCGCCAGCGAGGTGGTGTTCATGTAGTTGTTCGACCAGTAGTTGCCCTTTTCGAGCATGAAGGACGTCTTCGGATGCTTGCCGTCGACCGGCTTGGCAACCCATTCCGCAGCCTTCTGTATGTCTTCTGCCTTCAGGCCGGTGATCCCCGCCGCAACGTCGAGTTTGGACTCCTCCTGGGCGAGGATCCACTTCTTGTAGTCCTCCCAGTCGGACTGCCACATGCCCCAGGTAGTGCGCCACTGCCAGCCGGTGTTGCGGGTGCCGCGGCCGTAACCGGAATCGACGTCCCAGGGCTTGGCCACCCACTTGTCGATGAACTCCTGGTCCTGCCAGCCGTTCTCGATGATGATGCGCGCCATCGCCATGTGCAGCACGGTGTCGGTACCCGGAAGGATCGGCAGCCACAGGCCGCGGCCCTGGGCCAGCGACCAGGCCACACCCATGGTCGCGTGCGGCGTGACGAAGATGAACTTCTTGTCGCCCGGCATCATCCACTGCGTGAACAAGACGGTCTTGGTCTCGTAGGGGTCGCAGCCGGACAGGAAGGCCACCTCGCAGTCCGCCCAGTCCTGATAGCTGGCGACAAAGGAGTTGATGCCCGCGTCGTCCAGGCCGGTCGCATCGTTGGTATTGGAGCACTTGTCGTGCGGCGCGATCGACGGCGTGCCGATCGAGGTCATGCCGAGCTTGGTGATCGCGTAGGTGTTCTCGAAGTACTGATACGAGTACATCTTGATCGCCCAGGCGTGCTCGCCGTACTTGCCCAGGATGTACTTGGAGATGTCGGCCATGACCTCGGTCGCGAGATCCCACGACACGGGCATCAGCACGCCCCGCACCCGGATCATCGGGTACTGCAGGCGTTCGGAGGTGCGGTTCTCCGGGTTGAAGCACTTCTGCGCCAGCGTACCGCCACGGATCGAGTGGTTGCCGCCGACGTTGACCACCGTGGCGTCCTTGTCGGGCACGACGACGACGTGATGCGGCTTGCCATTGTGGCGGACGATGTTGTGCTGTGCCGGACTGACCCAGGCGCCGCCCATCATGTTCTGGTGCGGGAAGTCGGAACCGAGCGCGTTCTCGCTGGCCT
Organism: Rhodocyclaceae bacterium; assembly: GCA_041565515.1. Classification (GTDB taxonomy): domain Bacteria; phylum Pseudomonadota; class Gammaproteobacteria; order Burkholderiales; family Rhodocyclaceae; genus Thauera. Next base: position 3,246 of record JBFGUQ010000033.1, read on the forward strand.
TCATGCCGCCCTGGCTGCCCGTCGGCCAGCGATAGACCTTGTAACCGCAGGCCACGGTGCAGTAGTCGCAGGCGGTGGTGACGACTTCCGCGTTCTTCGGCGGCAGGGGAACATGATCCTTGGCCGAAACGCCGTGGGTACCGGCCGCTGTGGTTTTGATTTCGCTCATGCTGTCTCTCCTCAGACGCGGCGACCGGCGAGGTTCGCGCTGTAGCCATAGATCAGTCCCATCACGCCGACGGCGTAGATGTCGTCGCCACGAACCTCCAGCACGATCTGCGGCAGGCTCTCGGTGGCGTGGCCAGACACGACCATGCCGTGACGGGTCAGGTCGAAGGTGGTCAGATGCAGCGGACACGGGCCCAGCATCTGGTGCTCGGGCTTGTAGCTGCCGTCCAGCGGCCCACCCTGGTGGGTACATTGCAGATTGAAGGCGACGATGTCTTCGTCCTCGCCGATGCCGCCACCGGCCGGTGCGCCGAGCTTGACGATGATGTTGCGCACATCCTTGTAGGGATAGTTGAAGGCGATCGGCTCGCCGCGCTTGAGCTTCGACAGCGAGGCAATCTTCTGCGCCGGGTAGTCGGCCTTCAGCGCCTGCACTGCGGCCATCGCGACGCCGGGGAGGGACGCCAGCGTGATCAGCGCACCGCCCGACAGCAGGAAGCTGCGCCGGCTCATGCAGGCACGTCCCTCGCCATGATCGTGACCCTGCTCGGGGTGAATCGTATGGATTGTCATGGTTGCGGTCCTTAGTTCAGGGGCTTGTAGTCGCCGGGCAGCTCGGGCGCGCTGTGGAGCAGCGGCTCGGTCATCGACAGCGCTTCGAGGAAGGCCACGAGGTCCTGCTTCTCCTGGTCGCTGAGGCCGAGCGCCTTGATGCGGTCCGACTTGCCGGGCTGATCGCCGCCGCCGCGGTTGTAGAACTCGACCACGTCGGCCAGCGTGGCGAGCGTGCCGTTGTGCATGTAGGGCGCGGTCCACTTCAGCTCACGCAGGCTGGGAACGCGGAACTTGCCCTTGTCCTTCGGATCCTTGGTCACGTAGTAGTAGCCGTAGTCCCTGTCGGCCGTGCGGTAGGTGTCCTCGGACACGCCCTTCTGGTACTGCTCCCAGCGGTGCGTGATTTGCAGCATCGGATCGGTGGCGAGATCCGGATGCTCTGCCAGGCCGAGGGAATAGAAGCGCTGATCAGAGGCGAGCGGTCCGTTGTGGCACTGGATGCAGCCTGCCTTGCCCTTGTAGAGCTTCTCGCCGCGCACGGCAGCCTCGCTCATCGCCGCCTTGTCACCCGCCAGCCAGCGGTCGAACGGCACCTTGCTGGCGTCGGTCACCACGGTACGCTGGTAGGCCGCGATCGCGATGTAGGCCTGCGTCATGCGCGGCCATTCCGCACCGAATACCTTCCTGAAGGCCTCGACGTACTCGGGAATGAAGCGCAGCCGCATTTCCATCATCGCGCGGTCGCCATTGCCCGCCACCCCGCCCTCCGCCGCCGACGGTGCCTGCGATTCCAGGCTGGTGACATTGCCTTCCCAGAACAGCTTGTTGTAGTAGGCGCTGTTGAGGATGGTCTGGGAGTTGCGCCAGTGCTTCGTTCCAGGGTAGCCGCGCGAGATCGCGCCGCCATCGCCCCAACCCAGCTCGGGCAGATGGCAGGACACGCAGGGCGTGGAATTGTCGCCGGACAGGCGGTTGTCCCAGAACAGCTTCTTGCCCAGTTCAACCTTCTCCGCGCTCATCGGGTTGTCCGCCGGAATCGGCGCCGGCGGCAGCGGGCCCAGCGGCGGGAAAGCCTTGCTCGCGTCCGCCGCCTGCACCGCCAGCGCGCTGGCGATCGCGGCCGCGGCAAGACCGAGTTGCAATGCAGTTTTGCTTTTCATCGTGCGCTCCTCAGTTCTTGCCGAAAGTACGAGCCTGGAAATCCGGCGCGACCGGCGCCTCGACGACGAGAGGATCACCCGACATCGTCAGCAGGAACTCCACCAGGGCCTTCTTCTCGCCGTCGGAAAGGTTCAAGGGTTTGAGTTCCGAGCCCTCGCCGCCACCGGCATCGTAGAAATCGACCACTTGCTCCAGCGAGGCGAATACGCCGTTGTGCATGTAGGGCGCCGTGTACTTGAGCTCGCGCAGCCCTGGGGTGGCGAACTTGCCGATGTCCGCCGGATCCTTGGTGATCGCGTAGGCGCCGACGTCGGTGCGCGCGTTCATGTAGTTGGGCATGCCGGAGGTGGCGTAGTGGCGCAGCATCGTGACCGTGCGCAACGGCGTACCCAGAACGTCGGGATTCTCGGGCACGCCGGTGCGATGCAGCTTGCCGTCCGACGCGATCGGCCCGCTATGGCACTGGACGCAGTTTGCCTTGCCCGTGAACAGCGCGTAGCCGTCTCGTGCCCGACCGGAAATGGCCGAACTGTCGCCGCCGAGGAAAGCGTCGATGGGCGCGTTCTGCGAGCGCAGCGTCTTGACGAACTCGCCGACGACGCCATAGACGCGCATGCCGTTGATGTCGTCCTTGCGGAACTTGCCCCACATCTCGACGTACTCGGGCACCTGCGACAGGCGCTCCTGCATCAGGCGCGAATCCATATTCATCGTGTGGGCTTCGGTGAGCATGTCGCGAACGAGCGTCGCCATGTCGGCGCCGTCGAGTCGTCCGTCCCACATCAAACGCTTCTTCAAGGCGCTGTTGATCAGCGTGGGGGCGTTGCGGAAGTATTCGGTGGATGGGTATCCGGCCGACAGGGGCAGGCCGTCGGCCCAGCCCTTGTCGGGCGAATGGCAGCTGGCACAGGAGACCCCCCAGTCGCCGGAGAGACGCTTGTCGAAGAACAGCCGCCGGCCCAGTTCGACCATTTCGGGCTTTCCCGGCTTGGCTTCCGGCAGGGGCGCAAGAGCGGCGGCCGGGGCGGGTGCATCCGCCGCCGTTGCTGCCGGAAGAAGGTGTGTGCCGCCACCTGCGAGACCAGCGACACCCATCAGGGCGCCCAGTCGTGCGAGTCGCTTGCTTGGCATGGTATCCCCTTGATCTCAATGAAGCGGCGAAAAGCCACTTCGCGATCATGGGAACGCAGTAACCGTGCCAGTGACGTCAGACCGGCGATCCGCGCAGTTCTCGCGTGCCCTTCAGGCGCCAGGCGGTCAAAAATCGACCACTTGCCACGCCCCCTGACCGATCAAAAATTTACCACTCAGTCTCGTCCCCGGTCGAATACTGAGCGAGTTTCGTGCGCAGCGTCAGCCGTGTGATGCCGAGGATCTCCGCCGCCCGGGTCTTGTTCCCGTCGACGGCAGCGGTCACCCGCAGGATGTGCGCGCGCTCGATCTCGGCCAGGGAGGCTAGCGCATCCGGCGCTGCGCTCGGCGAAACGACAGCCCGGCTGTCGCGGCAGCCTATCTCCGGGGGCAGCACCTCCGCCGTGATCGTGGCGCCGGACAGGATCGCCGCGCGTTCAAGGACGTTGCGCAGCTCGCGCACGTTGCCGGGCCACCCATAAGCCTCGAGCAGCGGAATCACCTCGGCCGAGATCGACGGCGGCGGCACGCCGATCACCGGCGCGATCTCGGCCAGGAATCGCGTCGCCAGTGGCAGGATGTCCGCGCGGCGCTCACGCAGCGGCGGCATGTCGATGGTGCCGACGTTGATCCGGTAGAGCAGATCCTCGCGGAACTGACCGGCCTGCACCATCTTGTCCAGGTTGCGGTTGGTCGCGGCAACGAAGCGCACATCCACGCGCAGTTCCCGGTTGCCGCCGAGGCGGCGGAAGCTCTGGGTCTCGAGCACGCGCAGCAGCTTGGGCTGCAGGGCCGGCGACAAGTCGCCGATCTCGTCCAGGAACAGGGTGCCGCCGTCGGCCAGTTCGAGCAGGCCCTTCTTGGCCTGGCGCGCGTCGGTAAACGCGCCCTTCTCGAAGCCGAACAGCTCGGACTCGAGCAATCCCTCCGGCAGCGCGGAGCAGTTGAGCGCGATCCACGGTCCCTCACCGCGGTCCGACCGGCAGTGGATCTCGCGCGCGATGCGCTCCTTGCCGGTCCCGGATTCGCCGCGGATCAGCACCGGGACACGCCCGGCCGCGGCGATCTTCGCCGTCACGTCCAGGAGATCGCGAAACACCGCGCTCTCGCCCGTCATCTCATCGGCCCTGCAGGCCGGCTGCTGGGTGCGGCGCCACGCAACCTCCTTGCGCAGGCGGCGGGTTTCGAGCGCGCGCCCCACCAGTTCCAGCAGGTCCTCGAGATCGAAGGGCTTGTTGATGTAGTCGTAGGCACCCGCACGCAGGGCGGCCACTGCGGTGGAAAACTCCGGATACGCCGTCATGATCACGACCAGCGCATCGTTGTCTGTCGCGCGCAGTCGGTCGAGGACGACGAGGCCGTCGATGTCAGGCAGTCGCAGGTCGAGCAGGATCAGGCCGTAGGACTCGGCCGAGGCCTTGAGCAGGCCGGTCTCGCCAGCCTCGGCGAGGTCGACGCGATAGCCGCATCGGCGCAGGAACCCTCCTACGGTCTCGCGCACGGTCTCGTCGTCCTCGATTATCAGGATGGACTCGTTCATCGGCTCGCCCTCACACTCGATGGCCACTTCAAAGCAAAGCACGTACCCGCACCCTCCGTGCTGGTCACGGCAATCTGCGCGCCGTGCTGGAGCACGATCTTTCTGACGATCGTGAGGCCGAGGCCGGACCCCTGGTTGCGCGTGGTGAAAAAGGGCTCGAACACCCGCGGCAAGACGGCGGCGGGAATGCCGCAACCGCTATCGGCAACCTCGAGCGCCACGTTCCCGCTTTCGGCGCAGGCGCCGACCCGAATCCATCCACCCGCAGGCGTGGCATGCAAGGCATTGACCAGCAGGTTCAACAGCACCTGCTTGAGCGCAGAGGCGTCCGCCTGCAGCGGCGGCAGGTCCGCAGCCAGATCGACATCGATCTCGACCCCCTTCTGACGCGCCTCCTTGCGCGTCCAGAACAGCACGTCGTCGAGCACCTCGTCCAGGGCGCAGGGCTTGATGCACAGCGGCTGGGGCGCGGCATACCCATGGAAAGTCTTCAGGAAGCTTGCCAGGCGGTCGATCTCCCGCTCCATGCGCCGCAAGGCCGCCATCAGTCCGGGCGGCACGTCATCCTCGTACTGCATCGCCTGGGCGACCGCCTTCATGCCGGCGAGCGGATTTCCGACCTCGTGCGCCAGCCCCATGGCCAGCTCACCCAGAGTGACCATCTTCTCCATCTGGAACATCTGGCGGTCCAGCTCGCGGCGCTGGTCGGCAAGCTGACGCTCGTCGGTGACGTCGCGCGCAACCATGACATCGCCATCGCCGTGACGCGAAACCGAGATCGAAAGGACGCGCCCGTCGCGGTCCACGTCTCGCCGCAGCGCGCCCACGTGCTCCAGTTCCTTCGCCAGCGCTGGCCATTCCGGCCAATGTGCATCGAGTCTGCGATCGCCCTTTGGATCGAGGTCGAAAAGTCGCTGCGCCTGCGGGTTGGACAGGCGGATCGAGCCCTGTCGGTCCACCACCATCACGGCATCCCCGATCTGCTCGAAGAGCCGCGCGAGGAAGCTGCGCTCACGATCAAGGTCGGCCGTGCGCCGATTCACCTCGATTTCGAGGCGGTCACGCTGACCCTCGATCGAAGCGTAGAGCGCCTGCAGGCGCGCAGCCATGTCATTGAAGCGCGCACCGAGCGCCGCGATCTCGTCGTCGCCCGGAATGCTGACCCGACGGGAAAAATCGCCGGCCGCGAGCGCCTCCGACTCGCGCGACAGGGCCTCGAGCGGACCAATGATGCGGCGGGTCAGCAGAAAGCCGGCGCCCGCCGTCACGAGCAGGGCGCACAGCAGGATCGCGTAGAGCACGTACAGGTTGAACACCTGTGCGAACAAGGCCTGCTCCGGAAAGGCCAGGGCAAGGACCCAGCGCCCCTCCCCGACGGGACCCGGCGAGATCTCCGGCAGCACCACCGGGCGGGCAGCGATGATCCAGCCGTCGCCCTCCACCACCCGGTCCCCGGCCAGGACGCGCTCGACCGCCCGGCTGCCGAAGGTGGGAGCGAGCGCGGCGACGCGCCGCATCGCGAAGCCCTCCCCCTCGTCGACCGCCCGCCGGCTCTGGCTGAGGTAGTAGCCCGCGCGGTCGAACAGGATGGCCACGCCGTCGCGGGCGTCCGCCATCTGCTGAATCTGCTCGAGCAGGATGTCGGCGTGCAGGTTCACGATCAACATGCCGCCGGGCACGCCATCGCCACCGATCCGGATCGCCATCCGGATCACCGGGCGCTCGGGCTGCTCGATGCGGCCGAACTCGATATTGAGGTCGAGCGGCGAGACGAAGATCGCCCCTGGGGGCAGGCTCATGGCTTCCTGCACGTAGTAGCGGTCGCTCTTGTCCTGCAGTTCACCGGCGGGAACCACCCGGGCGCCAACAGCCGTGCGATCGACGCGAACGCGCTCCAGACCATCCTCGGACAGGAAGCGAACCTGATAGATGTGCGGGTAGATGCCGGCAAGATTGGCATATTCGCGCTCGATATCGTTTCGCGCCATCGCCATCGCAGACCCGCCCGGCACGATAGACGCGCGCAGTCGGTCGAGCGTCGGCGAGGCCGCCAGATAGCGCAGTTCGGCCGCGAGTTGGCCGAGGAAGCGGCTTGCGCCCTGGGCACGGATGGTGACCTCCTGGTCGAGGTTGTTGAGCGTCTCCATCCGCAGGGTCTGCAGGGAGAAATAGACACCGAGCACGCCCGCAACCGCCGTCGGCACGACGGCAGCGATCAGGAAGGCGAGATAGATCCTGCGGGCGAGACCGCGCGGCCGGGCTGACATGGGTGCATTCTAGCGTCGGATGGATGCCCGCCCCGCGCCGCCGCACCCCCGATCTTCTGACATGCGCTCAGACCGGGCGCGACCCTGTCTGTGCGGAGTTCGGATCGAGCGACGCAAGCCCGTGCTCGCCGTCGTCGCCCCATTCGAGGGCGTGGAAGTCGAAATCGGCCGCGAGGCCCGGCTTGATGACCTCGAAATAGGGCGACAGGTCGAAGTCCCGCGGGGCAAACAGGCTGTGATGACGGACGTGGAGGATCTCGGCGACGCAGCCGGGGCAGTCCGGGCGATCGTCCGGCCGGGTGCTGATCTCGGGCAGGATCGGATAGCGGACCGACTGGAAGGCCTGCGCGATGAGGGTCGAGCAGATCGCGCGCGTCGGGTCGCCACTGCCGAGCGCGAGCATGCGCCGGCGCCAGCGCCGCGGCACCGGCGGCGTCGGGATCAGGTAGCGCGCGAGATCGATGACGTTCTTGAGGTCGTAGCGATGGCCGATCCGATCGCGCGCATAGCCGACCACGCGCCCGCACTCCTCCGCGCTCAGGCCCACCGGCCGGCAGACGCGCGCCTGCATGCCATCGAAGGTACCCAGGGACACGAGCCGAACGCCGTCGACGACATCGGCCTCGACGACGCACAGGGCCTCGCCTTCCTTATTGCGCTCGCCGGTCGCGTCGCCGACGTAGAGCGCCGCATGCGACCAGGTGGACTGGGTGAGGTACTTGATCGCGCCGCTCACCCGCGTATCCCCCTCGACCAGCAGCACGTCGCCCGGCCGCAGGTCCGCCGCCATGCCCGAGAGGGCTGCCGCGGCCGGAATCGCATGGACATGGACCCGCTGCGTGAGCCACTTGCCGAGCCGCTCGCCGATCCATTGCGATAGCGCGTTCACCGTTCTCCCTCCCCGGACCGATCCGGTCCCTGCAGCAGTGGCGCTAGGGTAATACAGGTCCCGACTCGCTCGCATCACGCCGAACCGCCGCACGGCCCGGGCCGGTATCCTTGGCATCACCGCGCCGACCTTCACGCCACGCCCGACATCCCCGTGCTCGACATCCTCTACCGTGACGATCACCTCATCGCCATCCACAAGCCCGCCGGGCTGCTCGTGCACCGCAGCGCACTCGACGCCCACGAGAAACGCTTCGCCGTGCAGCTGCTGCGCGACCAGATCGGCCAGCACGTGCATCCTGCCCATCGCCTCGAC
>JBFGUQ010000034.1:0-11095 GCA_041565515.1 Rhodocyclaceae bacterium
GCCCGCCGGCCGCCGCGCAGGTGCGCGTCGGTCGTCTTCGCTTACGACGGGTTCTCGGAGGGGGCTGCTGCGGCTAGCGCTCGCGCTCGCCGGGGGGCGGGTCGCGCAGGGAAATGTCGAGCGTCACTTGGCTTGTCTCCTCGTCTTTGACTGCATCTGCCGTCTCCGGCTTGCCTGGAAAGCGGCGGCGGTACTTGCGCTGGCAAGGCCCAACCGGTGCATCAGTCTCTTGTTCGTGGAGCATGCTTAGCAGGGGCCGTGCCAGGTGCTCTTCGCGTGACCATTTGACCTGTGCGGAGATCGTTGCGAGCCCAATGCTGTCAATGGTTTGAGCGGCACAGGTAATTCCTTCGGGCGCAGAATCCAGCGGTGCAGGCATGCATTCGAAAATCTGATCGATGGATCAAATGATTTAGGTGCAGCGCACTGGTTGCAGTGCAGCATGAAGCAAATGATGCAATCGTCTGCGGATCGAAGCTCCCGCCCCAGGCGTCTCGATGCCGGATCCGGCCGTGGCGCTGGATCTCAGCGTCGTGCTGCAGACCTGGTACGGAGTGTGCTAGCAAGGATGAAAGACTGAATATCAACGACAACGGGCATCGAGACCCGATGGAGACAAACATGTTGCGAGCGCTTTCACGCCTCATCGGACGACGCAATGGGCAAGCCTGATCGTTCGAGGGCGCTTCCGCAGGGCCACCTGCCAGTATTGCAGCCCGGTACCACCGAGATCGACGAGGTGCGGTTTCCCGACCTCGCCGATCTGCTGGCGCGCCTGCACTTTTCCACCAGTGACGGCCGCATCTGGCTGGACGAGCAGCGCATGCTGCTGATGCATGCCTCGGCGCTGGGGAACCTTCGCAAGGAGATGATCGAGACGCTTGGGCTGGATGTGGCTCGTGGCTTCATGACCCGCATGGGCTACCACGCGGGCGTGCGCGATGCGCAGATGGCGCGCCGGGTTCGACCCAAGGGCTCGGTCAAGGAGATGTTCGTGGTCGGCCCGCAGATGCACTGCCTCGAGGGCATCGGTTTGTCCGAAGCCGTGCGGCTGGATTTCGACGTCGAGAAGGGCACGCATTACGGGGAGTTCGTATGGACCAATCCGCTCGAGGATGAAGAGCATGTCCGGCATTTCGAGATCGGCACGGAGCCGGCGTGCTGGATGCAAATCGGTTATGCATCGGGCTATTCGACCGAGTTCATGGGCAGGCCGGTGCTGTATCGCGAGGTCGAGTGCCAGGCGATGGGGCAGCCGGCCTGTCGCATCGTGGGCAAGCTGGTGGAGGAGTGGGGCGCCGAGGCCGAGGACGATCTGCGCTTCCTGATGCCCGGTGCGATCCAGACCGTCCTCATGCCGGGCAAGGGCCGCCCGGCAAGCGCGATGGTGCCGCCTGCCGCGAGCCGGTCGGAGACGGACGCGGCAATCGGCATTTCACCGGGCTTCAATGCGGCGATGCACATGGTCAGGAAGGTGGCGCCGACGCAGGCCACCGTGCTCTTCCTCGGCGAGAGCGGGGTCGGCAAGGAGGTGTTCGCCCGCACCCTGCATCGCTTGAGCGCACGCAGCAACAAACCGTTCGTGGCATTGAACTGCGCCGCGATTCCCGAGCAACTGATCGAGTCGGAGCTGTTCGGCGTCGAACGCGGCGCCTTCACAGGCGCGACGCAGAGCCGGGCCGGGCGCTTCGAGCGCGCCGACGGCGGGACCCTGTTCCTCGACGAGATCGGCACGCTGAGCATGGACGCGCAGGGCAAGCTGTTGCGCGTGCTGCAGGAAGGGGAGGTCGAGCGCGTCGGGGATTCGAGCACGCGTGACATCGATGTTCGCGTCATTGCCGCAACCAACGTGGATCTGCGCGCCGAGGCCAGGGCAGGGCGTTTCCGCGAGGACCTGTTCTTCCGCCTCAACGTGTTTCCGATCCGCATCCAGCCCCTGCGCGAACGCCGCGAGGACATCCCCTTGCTGATGACGCATTTCCTCGCGCGGTTCAACGCGCGCCATGGACGCCGGCTTACCGGCTTCACCCAGCGCGCGGTCGACGCCATGTTGTCCTACGACTGGCCGGGCAACATTCGCGAACTGGAGAACGTCATCGAGCGCGGCGTCATTCTCGCAGCCGACAATACCGCGATCGATTCGCCGCAGTTGTTCACCTGCGGCGAGAAGCTCGGCGAGCAAATCTACGAACTCGACCGCAAGGGCCGGCTGGTGGCCGTCGATCCCGCGGCCTTCACCACCGAAGCCGGCCCCGCCGCGGACGCGGCGCGTGTGTCGCGCGGTCTCAACGCGCTGCTGCTCGACGAGGACGGCGGCGGCGTGATCGGTGAGGGTGACATATCCCTCGACGAGATCGAGACCGTGCTGTTGAAGCGGGCCATCGAGAAGGCGCAGGGGAACGTCGCCGCCGCCGCCCGCCTGTTGGGCATCACGCGGCCGCAGATGGTCTACCGGCTAAAGAACCGGGGGATCGGCGACCCGGGCGGATAAGCACCGCCGCATCCAGATGCAGGGCTTGAATCAGGTGCGCACCGGCAGCCACGGAGCCGGCGCGGGGTTTCGTGCGTTCCGAAAATGGAAGCGAACCTAGTTCGAGCGAGCAATTGGACGGACATCAGCCTCAGTGTCGGGCATACGGCGTAGCGAAGCTGGCCAGGGTGGCAGCCGCCCGGCGTGCCAGGAAATCAACCAAGGAGAAGATTCAATGAGCAACAAGATCAGATGTGCACTGATCGGGCCGGGCAACATCGGCACCGACCTGCTCTACAAACTCAAGCGCAGCCCGGTGCTCGAGCCGGTGTGGATGGTCGGCATCGACGCCGCCTCAGAGGGCCTGGTGCGCGCCCGCGAGCTCGGTCTGAAGACCACCGCCGAGGGCGTGGACGGCCTGCTGCCACACGTCGAGGCGGACAACATCCAGATCGCCTTCGACGCCACCAGCGCCTACGTCCATGCCGAGAACAGCCGCAAGCTCAACGCGCTGGGCGTGCTGATGATCGACCTCACGCCGGCGGCCATCGGCCCGTTTTGCGTGCCGCCGGTGAACCTGGCCGAGCACGTCGGCCGCGGCGAGATGAACGTCAACATGGTGACCTGCGGCGGCCAGGCCACGATCCCGATGGTCGCGGCGGTGTCGCGGGTGCAGCCGGTCGCCTACGGCGAGATCGTCGCCACCGTGTCGAGCAGGTCGGCCGGCCCCGGCACGCGCAAGAACATCGACGAATTCACCCGCACCACCGCCGGCGCGGTGGAGAGGGTCGGCGGCGCCAAGAAGGGCAAGGCCATCATCATCCTCAACCCGGCCGAGCCGCCGCTGATCATGCGCGACACGGTGCATTGCCTGACCGAGACCGAACCCGACCAGCAGAAGATCACCGCATCGATCCACGCCATGATCGCCGAGGTGCAGAAGTACGTGCCCGGCTACAAGCTCGTCAATGGCCCGGTGTTCGATGGCAAGCGGGTTTCGGTGTTCATGGAGGTCGAAGGCCTCGGCGACTACCTCCCCAGGTACGCCGGCAACCTCGACATCATGACCGCCGCGGCCGCGCGCACCGCCGAGATGTTCGCCGAGCAGATCCTCAAGGGCGAGCTCACCCTCAAGCCCACCATCCCGCAATCCCTGACCGCCTAAGGAGCACGTAATGGATCTCAAAGGAACCAAGATCACCGTCCACGACATGACCCTGCGTGACGGCATGCATCCGAAGCGCCACCTGATGACGCTCGAGCAGATGAAGACCATCGCCTGCGGGCTCGACGAGGCGGGCATCCCGCTGATCGAGGTCACCCACGGCGACGGCCTCGGCGGCAGCTCGGTGAACTACGGCTTCCCGGCCCACACCGACGAGGAGTACCTCGGCACCGTGATCCCGCTGATGAAGCAGGCGAAGGTGTCGGCGCTGCTGCTGCCCGGCATCGGCACCGTCGATCACCTGAAGATGGCCCACGACCTCGGGGTCAGGACCATCCGCGTGGCCACCCACTGCACCGAGGCGGACGTCTCCGAGCAGCACATCGGCATGGCGCGCAAGCTCGGCATGGACACCGTCGGCTTCCTCATGATGGCGCACATGAACAGCCCCGAGGGGCTGGTGCAGCAGGCGAAGCTGATGGAGGGCTACGGCGCCAACTGCATCTACGTCACCGACTCGGCCGGCCACCTGCTGCCCGACACGGTCAAGGCGCGCCTGGGCGCGGTGCGCGAGGCGCTGAAACCCGAGACCGAGCTGGGCTTCCACGGCCACCACAACCTCGCCATGGGCGTGGCCAATTCGATCGCCGCGATCGAGGCCGGTGCCACCCGCATCGACGCCGCCGCGGCCGGCCTGGGGGCGGGCGCGGGCAATACGCCGATGGAGGTGCTCATCGCGGTGTGCGAACTGATGGGCATCGACACCGGTGTCGACGTGTTCAAGATCCAGGACGTGGCCGAGGACCTGGTGGTGCCGATCATGGACTTCCCGATCCGCGTCGACCGCGACGCGCTCACGCTGGGCTATGCCGGCGTGTACGGCTCCTTCCTCCTGTTCGCCAAGCGCGCGGAGCAGAAGTACGGCGTGCCGGCGCGCGACATCCTGGTCGAGATGGGCCGGCGCGGCATGGTCGGCGGCCAGGAGGACATGATCGAGGACACGGCGATGAACCTGGCGAAGGCGAAGGCGCAGGCTGCCTGAGCCCCGACACTGACGAAGTGGAAAGGGGGGCGGCGAGGAAGTCGCCCGCGCGGTGAATTCGCTCACTGCCCCCCGGCGATGGCAGGCGCTGCGGGTAGCCGCGAACCGGGGGCCGCCGATCGCAGCGGACGCCTGCGGCCGTGATCGTCGGCCGGGACCGGACCTGCGATCGCCGCGGGCTGCGACCGATAACAACATCAACACGAGCAGCGATAAACAACAAGAGAAGCGACCAGCATGAACCGAACCCAGCTCGACTCACGCGGCACGTCCGTCTCCGCAACCCTGGCCGTGGGCGCTTGAGCCGATGCAGGGATATCGCCTCAATCCATACCTGTTGCTCGTGCTGACCTCGCTTTTCTGGGCCGGCAACATGGTGATGAGCCGCGGCCTGCGCGCCGACCTGCCGCCGGTCGGGCTCGCTTTCTGGCGCTGGGTGGTCGCCTTCGCCTGCGTGCTGCCGCTGGCCTTGCCACAACTCAAGGCGCAGTGGCCGATCCTGCGGAATGCCTGGAAGCCGGTCGTGCTGCTGGGCACGCTCGGTGTCGGCTGCTACAACACCTTGTCGTATGTCGCCGTGCAGTACACGACCGCGACCAGCGCCACCCTGCTCAATTCCTTCGTCCCGGTGGTGACCAGCGTGCTGGCCTTCGCCTTCCTCGGCAGGCGCCTGACGCGTCCAGAGGCGATCGGCGGCCTCGTGTCGCTGGCCGGGGTCGTGCTCCTGATCAGCCGTGGCAGCCTCGACACCCTGGTCGGCCTCGGCCTGAATACAGGCGACCTGTGGATGCTGCTCGCGGTGCTGGTGTGGAGCATCTATACGGTGGGCCTGCAGTGGCGGCCGCAGGGCGTGCATCCGATGCTGCTGCTCGCCGCCTTCATCGTCGTCGGCCTGCTGGTGATGGCGCCGGTGTACGCCTGGGAGCTGTCCACCGGCGCCGCCATCGCCGTGCACACCGGATCGCTCGCCGGCATCGCCTACGCGGGCGTCTTCGCCGCCTTCCTCGGCTTCGTCTGTTTCAACGCCGGCGTGGTCGCGGTCGGGCCGTCGCTCGCCTCGCTGTTCATCCATCTGCAACCGATCTTCGCCGCGATCCTGTCCGCGCTGCTGCTCGCCGAGCAGCCGCAGTGGTTCCACTACGCCGGGATGGTGCTGGTGTTCGGGGGGATCGTGCTGACCACGCGCCGGCCGCGAAGCTTGCCGGCGCCCGCGGCCGGATCCGCTTCATCCCCCAAGCCCCGCCCCTGAATCAAGGAACTCAAGTGTTGTCGCATCTCGAACGCCCGACCGCCGAACGCCCGTCGCTGCGCCAGATCCTCTTCGACCTGGGCCCGACCTATGTCGCCAACGGCCTGATCGGATTCATCTTCTCCGCGACGGGACCGGTCGCCATCATCCTCTCGGTCGGCACCGGCGGCGGCCTGTCGGCCGCCGAGCTGGCCTCGTGGGTGTTCGGCGTGTTCTTCTTCAACGGCCTCATCACCATCGCCATGAGCTGGTGGTACCGGATGCCGCTCGGCTTCGCCTGGACCATCCCGGGCACGGTGCTGGTCGGACCGGCGCTGCAACACCTGAGCTTCGCCGAGGTGATCGGCGCCTTCTACGCGACCAGCCTGCTGATCCTGGTGCTGGGCGCCAGCGGCTGGGTCAAGCGCCTGATGCAGGCGCTGCCCATGCCCATCGTCATGGGCATGGTGGCCGGCGTGTTCCTGCGTTTCGGCCTCGACCTGGTGCGGGCGCTGCACAGCGACGTGGGCATCGCCGCGCCGATGGTCATCGCCTTCCTGTTGCTGTCGGCCAGCCCGGCGCTCGGCCGCCGAATGCCGCCGGTGATCGGCGCGCTGCTCGTCGGCGCCCTCGCCATCGCCGTGCTCGGCCGCATCGATGCGGCGGCGCTGGGCAGCTTCGCCTTCGCTGCGCCACTGATCCAGGCGCCGGTCTGGTCGCTCGGTGCCCTCGTCGAGCTCGTCGTGCCGCTGGCGATCACCGTGCTGGTCGTGCAGAACGGCCAGGGCGTCGCGGTGCTGAAGGCGGCCAGGCATGAGTCGCCGGTCAACACCATCGCCTTCGTGTCCGGCATCGGGGCCGCGCTCAGTGCCACGGTGGGCGCGATCAGCTCCTGCCTGACCGGCCCGACCAATGCGCTGCTGACCTCGTCCGGCGAGCATGGCCGCCAATACACCGCGGCGCTGGTGTTCGGCGTCTTCGGGGTGCTGTTCGGCCTGATGGCGCCGACCTTCACGGGACTGATGCTCGCCGCGCCGAAGGAATACATCATGGTCCTCGGTGGCCTGGCGATGCTGCGCGTGCTGCAGGGCGCCTTCATGGCCTCCTTCGGCGGCGGCCGCTTCGCCCTCGGCGCCCTGGTCAGCCTGCTCGTCACCGTCGCCGACCTCGGCGTGCTCAACATCGGCGCGGCCTTCTGGGGCCTCGTCGCCGGCTTCGTCGTGTCCTGGCTGATGGAGCGCAAGGACTTCCTCGCTCTGGCCAACCAGGCATGAGGCACCCGAGGTGCTCGCCGTGACATCGAAGCGTTCGCGCTCACATCGAAGCGAGCGCTGGCTCCGCGCAGCTTTGCGATTCACGAATTCTGCCCAGCCGGCAGAAAAACGGGCCTCGATGGCCCTACCCAAAGGAGATACCCGAATGAACTGCAAACCCACCCTTCGCATGTCGCTGCTGGTGGCCATGCTGTGCCAGGCCAGCCTCGTCGCCGCCCAGGCGATAGACGACGCCACCCTTGGAACGCTCGATCGCGAGTTCGCCGCGATCCAGCCGAAGATGGTCGATTGGCGCCGCGATATCCATCAGAATCCTGAGTTGTCCGGTCAGGAAGTGCGGACGGCAAAGTTGATCGCGGACCACCTTCGTGCCCTCGGCATCGAGGTGCGCACGGGCGTCGGCGGGCACGGCGTCGTCGGGCTGCTGAAGGGTGCGCGGCCCGGCAAGGTCGTCGCCTTGCGCGCCGACATCGACGCCTTGCCGGTCGCGGAGACGACCGGCCTGCCGTTCGCCTCGAAGGTCAGGCAGGTACACATGGGCGTGGAAACGCCGGTCATGCATGCCTGTGGCCATGACGGGCACACGGCAATGCTGATGGGCGTGGCCGAGGTGCTCGCCGGCATGCGCGAGCAGATCCCGGGCACGGTGAAATTCATCTTCCAGCCCGCCGAGGAGGGGATCTCCGAGGTGCCGGCGCCGGGCACGAGCTGGGGTGCCAAGGCGATGGTCGAAGACGGCGCCCTCGAGAACCCACGGCCCGACGCGGCGTTCGCCCTGCACATCATTCCGAACATGCCCTCGGGCACGATCGGCTATCGGAGCGGACCGCTGTTCGCGAGCGGCGACACCGTGCGCATCAAGATCACGGGCAAGCAGACCCACGGGGCGTTTCCGTGGAATGGGGTGGACCCGGTGGTCGCCTCGGCGCAAGTCATTACCGCGCTGCAGACCGTCGTCAGCCGGCAGCTCAACATCAGCAAGGAGCCGGCCGTGCTCTCCATCGGCCAGATCAACGGCGGCAACCGCGAGAACATCGTGCCCGAGTCGGTGGAGATGGTGGGGACCTTGCGTGCGTTCGACGAGGCCATGCGCGCCGACGCCAAGGCGCGGATCACGCGAACGGCCGAATCGATCGCTGCAGCCAGCGGCGCCACCGCCGAAGTCAGCTTCGGCCCGTCGGCCTATCCGGTGACGAACAATCCGGAGGCGCTGACCGAGATGATGGTGCCCGTCCTGAAGAAGGTGACGGGCGGAAAAGCGATGCAGACGCCCAAGTTCATGGCCTCGGAAGACTTCTCCGAGTTCCAGAGGCTGGTGCCGGGCATGTACATCGTTCTCGGTGCGACCCCGGAGGGCAAGACACCCGCGACCGCGGCGCCGAATCACAACCCGGCGTTCGACTTCGACGAGGGGGCGATGCCGGTCGGGGCAAAGGCGCTGGCCGCGATGACGTTGGAGTACCTTGCCAGGCCCTGATCGATGCTGAAAGCGTCCGCGCAAGGGCCGGGCACCAGCGGTCGCGAGCGGATGCGCGGCGTCGAAGCGACCGGGCGGTGTTCTGGTACCGGGCCGCGTGCGGGGCGAGGGCGACATCGATTGGAGCCCGGCAAGCAAACGATGGCTATTTCCTGGTGGGCGGGACCGCGCTGAGCGCGGCGCCCACCGACACGATGACGATACCGGCGACAGCGAGCGCCCCAAGGGCCTCCCCAAGGAGGAAGTAGGCGCCGATGGCCGAAGCCCCCGGCACCAAGGCGAGCATCATCGAAGCCTGGCAGGGACCGATCTTCTGATTCGCATAGCTGTACATCGCGCCTGCCAGCAGGGCTGCGACAATCCCCTGGTAGAAAGCCTGCAAAGTGATTTCAGCTGCCGATGCCATCGACAGGTTGCTCGGAAGCCAGAGAAGATAGACCGGCATATACGACAGCAAGGAGAACGTCGCCACGCCGCTGATTGCAAGCTTCGGCCTTACCGCCCAGCGTCGCATCAGCAAGCCGAATATCGCCCATGACAATGCGGAAAGCAGGAACAGCACATCCCCGATCCAGGGCAACTCGCCGCCCGGATCGATCAAACCCTCGCCGGCAATCATGAGCAATCCCGCACTGGTCAGCAGCAAGGCCAGGCCGATGTTCCACGCCAGCCTGAAGCCGGAAATCGCGGCAACGATGACGATCGTCCAGAACGGAATGCCGCCGTTTACGAAAACGCCCGCATGGGCAGTCGGAGCGAAGGCGAAGCCGCTGTAGACGAGAAGGCTGTACCCGAGCCCTCCGAACACCGCAAGCACCATATAGCGCGGCCAGTCCGCCATCGGTACGCGCGACACGAAATACGGAAGCGCAATAACACCCGATACGCAGAAGCGCAGGGCGCCGAGGTCGAAAGGCGTCAGTATCCCCGTGCTCCCCAGGCGCGAAACGATGTTGAAGCCGGACCAGCACAATACGACCACGCCCGCGGCCAGGAACCCCCGGGCGTGGTCGGAAAGTCCGGCTTGGCCATTCTCAGGTGAATCCATGCGTGCTCCCTCCTGACTGGCCGCGGAAAGGCGGAGGCAGGCTGTCCAGCTTCGAAATGCCCACGCCGTGCGCAGTGCGGCTGCGCTCTCGTCCGAGAGGGTAACCGAGAGCGGAAGAATAGCGCCGGATCATGCGGAACGGGGGCGATGCCTTGCGGCACCGCCCCCGTTCATCCTGCTGGCTGCAGGCGGTCCTGCCTCAGCTGAAGACCCACAGCGCCACCAGCGAGATGCTGGGGAAGAACACCAGGGCGAAGATGCGGATGACGTCCGAGGCGAGGAAGGGGAGCACGCCGCGGAAGATGGTGGCCATCGGGATGTCCTTGGCGATGCCGTTGATGATGTAGACGTTCATCCCCACCGGCGGGGTGATGAGGCCGATCTCCATGACGACGAGGGCGACCATGCCGAACCAGATCGCCTTCTCCTCGATGCCGAGGCCGAAGTAGTCCATGCCGAGGATGATCGGCAGGAAGATCGGCACCGTGAGCAGGATCATCGACAGGCTGTCCATGATGCAGCCGAGCAGCATGTAGATGAGGATGATGGCGAACAGCACGGTGAAGGGGCCGAAGCCCATCTCCTGCACCCAGGCCGCGGCCTCCGCCGGCAGCTGCGACAGCGCCATGAAGGAGTTGAGCATGTCGGCGCCGAGCAGGATCAGGAACATCATGCCGGTGCCGGTGGCGGTGCCGTACAGGCACTGCATCAGCCCCGAGCCCTTGAGGCCGCCGGACTTCCACGCCGCGATGCCGGTGGCGAGCGCGCCGATCGAGGCCGCCTCGGTCGGGGTGAAGAGCCCGCCGTAGATGCCGCCGATGACCACGGTGAAGATCAGCAGCACCGGCCAGGTCTCGATCACGGTCTGGACGCGCTCGCCCCAGCTGTGCCTGGGCGTGCCCGGGCCGCCCGCGGCCGGGTCGACGCGGGTGACGATGGCGATCACCAGCATGTAGCCGAGCGCGGCGAGGATGCCGGGCACGAAGGCGGCCAGGAACAGCTTGGCGATGTTCTGCTCGGCCAGGATGGCGTAGATCACCAGCGGCACCGAGGGCGGGATGAGGATGCCCAGCGTGCCGCCGGCGGCCAAGGAGCCCGCGGCCAGCCCCGGCTTGTACTGGTGGCGCTTGAGCTCGGGCAGCACGACGTGGCTCATCGTCGCCGCGGTGGCCAGGGACGAGCCGCAGATCGCGCCGAAGCCGGCGCACGAGGCCACCCCCGCCATGGCCATGCCGCCGCGCCAGTGGCCGATGAAGGCGTTGCCCGCTTTGAACAGCGCCCGCGACAGACCCCCATGGGTGGCGAACTGGCCCATGAGCAGGAACAGCGGCACCACCGACAGGTCGTACAGCGAGAACCGCCCGTAGGGGGCGTTCTTCAGGTAGGACAGC
>JBFGUQ010000035.1:0-11048 GCA_041565515.1 Rhodocyclaceae bacterium
GCCTTCAGCCGGGCGGTCGAGATGCTGCGCAACGCGCTCGATTGCTTCGCCCGCGGCGAGGCCCCCGACATGGACGCCGTCAAGCATCAGGACGAGGAAGTCGACGGCCGCTTCAAGGCGATCATGCGCCAGCTGATCACCTTCATGATGGAAGACCCGCGCACGATCAGCAGCAGCCTGGAGATGCTGTTCATCGCCAAGTCGATCGAGCGCGTCGGCGACCACGCCAAGAACATCGCCGAGTATCTGGTCTTCCTCGTCGAGGGCGAGGACATCCGCTACGAGAAATCGGTGAAGGACGTCGCCAACCGGGGCGGCTGACCCGCGCCCGGACGGCCGCGGAACAAAAGAAAGAGGGATGGCCGCGGCAATCCCTCTTCCGTTAGGCGCGCGCCCGCAGCGGGCGCGGCAGCCCTACTGCGCGGGCGGCACGTAGCCGCTGACCTGGTCCGCACCACCTTCGAAGAAGTGCTTCTCCATCTGCTCGGCCAGATACTTGCGCGCGCGCGCATCCATCAGGTTGAGCCGGTTCTCGTTGATCAGCATGGTCTGGTACTTCACCCACTGCTGCCACGCCTCTTTCGAAACGTTCTCATAGATGCGCTTGCCCATTTCGCCCGGTACCGGGGGCAGATCCAGCCCTTCGGCCTCGCGGCCGAGCTTCACGCAGTTAACCATGCGAGCCATCGTTCAATCCTCTCTACTGTCTGGTTCATCGGAGCCCGATCCTGGCATTCTACCGGATTCGCCCGCGCGCTTTGCGGACAGGGTCCAGCGGTTCCTGCCCCCGCTCTTGGAGCGGTACATCGCCTCGTCGGCGGCCTCGACAAGCGCCTCGGCGTCGGCACCGTTCGAGGGATAGCGCGCGATGCCCAGGCTCGCGGTGACACCCACCTCCCGGCCATCGAACTCGAAGCGCAAGCCGGCGACGCCTTCGACCAGACGGCTCGCAAGCTCGTTCAGGCCCTCGGGTTCGGCGTCCGGCACCAGGACCGCGAATTCGTCGCCGCCCAGACGGAAGAACATCTCGTTGCGGCGGACGATCCGGCGCATGCTCTCGGCCAGTCCCACCAGGACCTCGTCACCCGCCTGATGGCCGAACTCGTCGTTGATGGGCTTGAAGCCGTCGAGGTCGAGCGCAACCAGACCGACCTCCGAGCCCCGGCGCATGGCCTCGGCGAGCATGCGCTCGAGCTCCTCGTGAAAGCGTCGGCGGTTGTACAGGTCGGTGAGCGGGTCGCGCTCGGCCAGTTCGACCAGCTTCTCCGAGATCCGCCGCGATTCGGTGACGTCCTCGTAGATCCACACGCGGCCGATGCCGTGACCGTTGCTGGTGCCCTCGACCAGGGCGGAACGATCGGTTGCGATGCGCCCATCCCCGAAGCGGAACTCGAACACCTCGCTGAGCGGCTGACGGCTGCCGACCACCTCGGCAATATGGGCGAAGTAGGCCTCCGAGTCCTCGAGCAGGGGCGCCACCGTCTCCTGCAGCACCGCGTCGCGCGTGCCGATCAGGTGGGCGTCGGGCGGGAAGCGCCAGATCTCGAGCATCGCCCGGTTGTAGTACAGAACACGATGGTCATGGTCGATGAAGATGATGCCGAGGCGGATCAGGTTGAGCAGGGCCGAGAGGCGCTGACGCTCGTCGTTGCTGCGCAGCAGGTAGTGCTCGCGCAAGGACTGGGCGCGCCTGAGCTCGGCCACCGTTTCCAGCAGCTTGTACTCGGCCTCCTTCCGCGCCTGGATGTCTTCGGCGGACATCCGCAGGCCGACCGGCCGGCCATCGATGCCGATCGCCCTGCGCCAGTGCGAGACGGCCCACACGACGCTGCCGTCGTGGCGCACGAAGCGCAACTCGAAATCCTGCGGCAGGCCGTCGTCGAGCACCTTGGCCGCCATGCGATCGGTGTAGGCGCGATCCGATTCGTGCACCAGCAGGCCCAGGACATCGCCCGCGGCAAGGCATTCGGCTGGCGTCCTGCCGCTCACGCGCTCGATCGACGGGCTGATCCAGAGCAGGCGGCGGCGACGGTCGAACAAGGCCTCGACGCCGTGAACCCCTTCGGCCACCTGGCGCAGCAGGGCCATCTGATGTGCCGCCTGCTCGAGCGGCCCGAGCGCTTGCCCCTCGCCCCAGGCGGGCGCCACGGCTTCACGGCGCAGCAGCTGCAAGCCCGCCGTCACTTCATCGGCGTCGCGGGCGCGGCGCCGGGCCACCGCGACCAGATACCGCCAGGTGGCGAACCCCGCCAGCAGCGCGACTGACGCCGCGCCCGCGATCAGCGCGGCGGAATCGGCCGCTGGCCCGAGACCTTCATCGGTCAGCAGGGCCCCGGTAATGACAAGCGCGGCAGCAAAGGCGCCGATGACGAAAGCCCATCCGGCGGGACGGGAAGCCCCGAACCGGCTCAGCACGGCACTCCCGGCGCGGCGACCGCGCGGTGTCGGGGAGCCGGGCTTGCCGATGGATCGCTCATAGCGCCTTCGCGAATACCTTGGAGCGGCGCTGCAGGTTGTAGAGTTCGCGCTTCTTGCGTGGCAGGGCCTCCGGGCCCAGCTCGCTGAAGCCGCGCTCGCGGAACCAGTGTGCGGTGCGGGTCGTCAGCACGAACAGGCGTTCGAGGCGCTGCACGCGCGCGCGCCGCTCGATCCGCTTGAGCAACTGGTCGCCGAGACCGGCGCGGCGGTATTCAGGGGTCACCGCCAGGCAGGCGAGCTCGGCCGCGTTCTCTTCGCTGAACGGATACAGGGCCGCGCACCCCACGAGCACGCCGTCGTGCTCGACGACGGTGAAGCGCTCGATCTCCTGTTCGAGCAACTCGCGGCCACGCCGCACCAGGGTCCCGTCCAGCTCCATCGGCGTGATCAGCGCCACCAGCGCCGCGACGTCGTCGACCGTCGCCTCGCGCAAACGGAACAGCGCATCGCGCGACACCACGGTGCCGACTCCGGCGTGGGTGAAGAACTCGAGCAACAGCCCCCCGTCCTTGTCGCGGTCGATCAGGTGACAGCGCGCGACGCCGCGGCGCACGGCGCGGATCGCGCAGGGGAGGAACAGGTGCAGGTCCTCGGTCAGGCCCTCCCCGGTGTCGAGCTTTTCCTGCGCCTCGTCGGCGGTCACCGACTCGACGAGTTCGCCCTCGGCGTCGAGCAGGCCGGGCGCATCGCACAGGTAGATCAGCTTCTCCGCCTTGAGCGCCACCGCGACCGCCTCGGCCACCTCCTCCATCGCGAGGTTGAAGATCTCTCCCGCCGGCGACACCCCGAGCGGCGTGATCAGCACCACGTTCTGCTGGTCGAGGTCGGCGTTGATCTCTTCGGCGACGATCTTGCGCACCGCGCCGGTGTACTGATAGTCGACACCATCGACCACGCCGACCGGCCGGGCGGTGATGAAGTTGCCGCCCGTCACGCGCATGTAGCTGCCCGCCATCGGCGTGTTGGGCAGGCCCTGCGACAGCAGCGCCTCGACCTCGATGCGCGTCACCGCCATCGCCGGCTTCACGCATTCGAGCGCATCGGCGTCGGTCACGCGCAGGCCGTGATGGAAACGGGGCTCCAGGCCGCGACGAGCGAGCTCGGCGTCGATCTGCGGCCGCGCACCATGCACCAGCACGAGGCGGATGCCGAGCGCGGCGAGCAGGTTGCAGTCGTAGGCGAGCCGCTGCGCACGCTCGCCGGCGGCGACCTCGCCGCCGAAGCCGACGACGAAGGTCTTGCCCCGGAAGGCGTGGATATAGGGCGCCGCGCCCCGAACCCAGGCCACGAACTGCGAGGTCGTGTCGTCGGCAGCCGCAGGCGGTGCCGTCGCGGAAGGAGAGTCGGCGTTCAAGTATTCACCACGAGGTTTTCGCCGCGAGCGCTCGGACAGGCGCCAATGCGGCGGATGCACATGTGCGGAATTCTAACGGAAGCCGCCCCGGCCCGCGCCGCACTAATTGCCGCCCTTGTTCCCCAAGGCCGCCTCTAGGCGCTCGCACACCGTCCTGAGCACCTTGATGCGGGCGAAGTGCTTGTCCTCGGCCTCGACCAGGGTCCATGGCGCACCCTCGGTGCTGCAACGATCGACCATGTCGCACACCGCCTGAGCGTAGAGGTCCCACTTGTCGCGGTTGCGCCAGTCCTCCTCGGTGATCTTGAAGCGTTTGTGTGGTTCGGCTTCGCGCGCCTTGAAGCGCGCGAGCTGCTCGTCCTGGCTGATCGCAAGCCAGAACTTCACCACCACCGCGCCGGCCGCGGCGAGTTGCTCCTCGAAGTCGTTTATCTCGGCGTAGGCCCGCATCCAGTCCGACTCGGAGCAAAAGCCCTCGACCCGCTCCACCAGCACGCGCCCGTACCATGAGCGGTCGAAGACGACGACCTTGCCCCGCCGCGGCACATGCCGCCAGAAACGCCACAGGTAGGGCTGGGCGAGTTCCTCCTCGGTGGGGGCGCCAATCGGCACGATGCGGTACAGCCTGGCATCGAGCGCGGCCACCAGACGGCGGATCGCGCCGCCCTTGCCCGCCGCGTCCGCGCCCTCGAACACCAGCACCAGCGAGTGCGCCCGGAACGCCGCCTCGCGCGTCAGCAGGGCGAGCCGGCCCTGGTAGCGCTCGAGCAGTTCGTCGTATTCCTTGCGCCCCATGCCCTGCTGCAGGTCGAGACTGTTGAGCAGGTTGCGTTCGTCGGTGCGCGGCGGCAGGGGCGGCGCCGAGATGCCTGGCGCGGCGTCCTGCCTCGCGGCATCGAGCCGATGGCGCAGCGCGGCCAGCAGCGTGCGAGCGACGAAGAGCGTGCGAAAGCGCTCGTCCGAGCCGTCGACGATCAGCCACGGCGCGTCGCCGCTGCTGGTCGTGCGCAAGGCGTGCCCGGCCACCTCGCGGTAGCGGTCGTAGAGTTCGAAGTAGCGCCAATCGCGCTCGGTCACGCGCCAGCGCGTGCGCGGATCCTTCTCCAGGGCCTTGAGCCGTTTCTCCTGCGCGGCTTTCGACAAATGGAACCAGAACTTGACCAGCAACACCCCCTCGCGTGCCAGCATGGCCTCGAAGCGGCGGATTTCGTCGAGTCGCTGGTCGAACTCGGCGCGCTTGCTGTCGCGATCCACCCGCTGGCGGATGGGCTGCGTGTACCAGTTGCTGAACAGCACGCCGATCTTGCCCTTGGGCGGCAGCGCGCGCCAGAAGCGCCACATGAAGGGATACTCGGCCTCTTCCGCGGTCGGGGCATCGAAGGCCCAGGTCTGGATGTGCCGCGGGTCCATCCACGCGTTGAGCAGGTTCACCGTCTCGCCCTTTCCTGCGCCATCCACCCCGTTGATCAGCACGACGACGGCGAACTGCTTCAGGTCGAGGAGATCGAATTGTGCGTCGAGCAGTTCGGCACGCAGGCCAGGCACGACCGCATCGAAGTCCTCCTTGCTGGAGCTGTGACCGATTTCGGCCGATTCGAACATGCTTCGCCCTCCCTTTGGGGTTGATCGCCGGATATTCGGCCTCGGCGCTGGCTCAGAAATCGCCCCAGCGTGCCTGCATCGCAGCGAGCGCGGCGAGGCCGGCCGTTTCAGTGCGCAGGATGCGCGGCCCCAGCGTGAGGCGGATGCAGCCGGCTGCATCGCACGCGGCCAGTTCCGCCTCGCTCCAGCCGCCCTCGGGGCCGATCAGCAAATGCACCGCCTGCGCCGGGCGCGCCGCACCGCCGAGGCCGCACGCGCCGCCGGGCGCCAGCACGTAGCGCAGCGCCCCGGCCGAGGCCGCCAGCCAGCTCGCCAGCGACATCACCGGACGCACCTCGGCGATGCGGTTGCGCCCGCACTGCTCGCTCGCGGCCACGGCAACCTGGCGCCAGTGCGCGAGACGCTTGTCCGCGCGCTCCCCGCTCAGGCGCAATACCGAACGCTCGGCCTGGAGCGGCTGGATCGCAACCGCGCCGAGTTCGACGGCCTTCTGCACGACCCAGTCCATCTTGTCGCCGCTGGCCAGCGCCTGCACCAGCACGACCGCCAGCGGTGACTCCCGCTCCACCCGACGGTGCTCGCCGAGGCGCGCAAACACCGCCTTCCCGCGCACGGCGAGCGTGGCCTCGATCTCGCCGCCGTTGCCGTCGAACACCAGCACAGGGTCACCGTGGGCCAGGCGCAGCACGCGCACCGCATGGTGGGCAAGCGCCTCCGGAAGCTGGACCTCGCCGCCGGCCGGCAATGCGGCGGGAAAATGAAAGCGTGAAATCATCGTAAGATTATAGGCTCGCAGCCGAGCCCGAATGAGCGGCGGCGGCCACCCGGATCCGCCAGCGGAACCGGTTGCCCAAACAAGCGCAGAGGAACCCGACATGCCCACCGCTACCCGTCGCCTGGCCCGCGCCCGCGCACTCGAGTCCATCGTGCGCGACATCGCACGTGAAGAAATCCTGCCCCGCTTGCTGAAATCGGCAAGGAACAAGAAGGCCGACGGCTCGCTGTTCACCGAGGCGGATCTCGAATCGCAGCGCCGCTTCACCGCAGCGCTGCCGGACTTCCTGCCGGGTGCCGTGCTGGGCGAGGAGATGACCGCGGCCGAGCAGGCCAGGTTGTGGAGCGAAGGCCAGCGCGGGCTGTGGTGCATCGACCCGATCGACGGCACCACCAATTTCGCCAGCGGCATCCCCTTCTTCGCCGTCTCGATCGCCTACCTGGTCGAGCACGAGCCGATCATCGGCGTCGTCTACAACCCGATCACCGACGAATCCTTCTATGCTGCAAAGGGTGGCGGAGCCTATCTCAACGGCACCGAGCTGCCCTTGCGCGAGGCCGCGCGCTCGCTGCGCGACGCCGTGGCGGGGGTCGATTTCAAGCGCATCAGCCACCACCTCGCCGATGAACTGGCGGTGCGCCCGCCCTACTACTCGCAGCGCAACTTCGGCTCCAGCGCGCTGGAGTGGTGTTTCGTCGCGGCCGGTCGGCTGGACGTCTACGTGCATGGCGGACAGATGCTGTGGGACTACGCGGCCGGCAGGCTCATTCTCGCCGAGTCCGGCGGCGAAGCCGCGGCACTGGACGGCGGCTCGCTGATGGCAGGCCCGGCAGTCAAGCGCGGCGTGGTCGCCGCCGCCTCACCGACGCTGTTCACCGAATGGAGCAACTGGCTCAAGGCCCGGTCCTGAGCACGGCAAGGGCCGCACGAACACCCGGACCCAGGCTTCCGCTCACGTGGGCGGCAGCGCACGATCCGCCATCCGATTACACCGTCACCCCGCATGCGGAGTACCCCATGTCAATGAAACACCCGATCATTGCCGTCACCGGCTCGTCCGGCGCCGGTACCACGACGGTCAAGCACACCTTCGAGGCGATCTTCGATCGCGAGAACGTCAATGCCGCGATCGTCGAGGGCGACAGCTTTCATCGCTACACCCGCGACGAGATGAAGAAGTTGATCGAGGACGGCGAGCGCGCCGGCCAGCGAGGAATCAGCCACTTCGGCCCGGATGCGAACCTGCTGACCGACCTCGAGAACCTGTTCCGGGCCTACGGCGAATCGGCCACCGGCCGGCGTCGCCACTACATCCACGACGAGGCGCAGTCGATGCGGTGGAACCTGCCGATGGGCACGTTCACCGAATGGGAGGACCTGCCGGTCGGAACCGACTGCCTGTTCTACGAGGGCCTGCACGGCGCCGTCGTCACCGACAACGCCGATCCCTCCCGCCATGTCGACCTGCTCATCGGTGTCGTGCCGACGATCAACCTGGAGTGGATCCAGAAACTGCATCGCGACACGCGCGTGCGCGGCTATTCCGCCGACGCGGTGCAGGACACCATCCTGCGCCGCATGCACGATTACGTGCATTTCATCGTGCCGCAATTCTCCCGCACCCATATCAACTTCCAGCGTGTGCCCGTCGTCGACACCTCGAACCCCTTCATCTCGCGCGACGTGCCGACGCAGGACGAGTCCATGGTGGTGATCCGTTTCAAGGATCCGCGCGGGGTCGACTTCCCCTACCTGCTGCGCATGATTCACGACGCATTCATGAGCCGGGCAAACACCATCGTGGTTCCCGGCAGCAAGCTCGATCTGGCGATGCAGCTGATCCTGACGCCCTTGATCTGGAAGCTCATGGAACGGCGCCGGCAGTGGGTTTGAAGCCAGTGCGGGCGGGTTCGACAGGCCATGGCGGAAGGCCGACGCTACCAACGGGGCAGGCTTTTCGGCGATAATCCGCGTTTTTTACCGCCGGCCCCCACGGCTTCGAGGCAAGCATGCAGTCGATCAGAAACGTTCGCCCCCCGGTCTTCAACCCCGTCACCGGCGCAATCCGCGCGCTCGCGATGGACGCCGTGCAACAGGCCAATTCCGGCCATCCGGGCGCGCCGATGGGCATGGCCGAGATCGCCGAGGTCCTGTGGCGCCATCACCTGAAGCACAATCCCGCGAACCCGAAGTGGGCCGATCGCGACCGCTTCGTGCTGTCGAATGGCCACGGCTCGATGCTGATCTACGCGCTGCTGCACCTGACCGGCTACGACCTGCCGATCGAGGAGCTCAAGCGTTTCCGGCAGTTGCACAGCAAGACGCCGGGCCACCCCGAATACGGCTACGCCCCCGGCATCGAAACCACCACCGGGCCGCTCGGCCAGGGCATCAGCAACGCAGTCGGCATGGCGCTTGCGGAGAAGGCGCTGGCCGCCGAATTCAACCGCCCCGGCCACGCCATCGTCGATCACCACACCTACGTGTTCCTCGGCGACGGCTGCCTGATGGAAGGCATCTCGCACGAAGCCTGCTCGCTCGCCGGCACCTGGGGGCTGGGCAAGCTGATCGCCTTCTACGACGACAACGACATCTCGATCGACGGTCACGTCCAGGGCTGGTTCACCGACGACACGCCCAAACGCTTCGAAGCCTATGGCTGGCAGGTGATCCGCGACGTCCAGGGCCACGACCCGGCGGAGGTCGAGGCCGCCATCCAGCAGGCCCGCGCCAACACGTCCCAGCCCACGCTGATCTGCTGCAAGACCATCATCGGCGCCGGCGCGCCGAACAAGCAGGACAGCCACGATGTTCACGGCGCCCCGCTGGGTGCGGCCGAGATCGAAGCCGCGCGCGCCCACATCGGCTGGGATCATCCGCCGTTCGAGATTCCGGCGGACGTCTACGAGGCCTGGGATGCACGCACCAAGGGTGCGGCCGTCGAGGGGCTGTGGAACACCCGCTTCGGTGCCTACCGCGAGGCCTACCCCGAGCTCGCCGCCGAGTTCGAGCGCCGCATGGCAGGCGAACTGCCCGCGGACTGGGCCGAGCATGTCGACGGCGTGCTGGCGAAGGTCGCCGACAAGGCCGAAACCATCGCCACCCGAAAAGCGAGCCAAAACAGCATCGAGGCTTTCGCACCGAAGCTGCCCGAACTCATCGGCGGCTCGGCCGACCTCGCCGGCTCCAATCTCACGCTGTGGTCGGGCGCGAAAGGCATCGGCAAGGCCAACGGCGGCAACTATGTGTATTACGGGGTGCGCGAGTTCGGCATGGCGGCCATCGCCAACGGCCTCAGCCTGCACGGCGGCCTGATCCCCTACACCGCTACCTTCCTGATGTTCAGCGAGTATGCGCGCAACGCCCTGCGCATGGCGGCGCTGATGAAGGCGCGCCAGGTGTTCGTGTTCACCCACGACTCGATCGGCCTGGGCGAGGACGGCCCCACCCACCAGCCGGTGGAGCAGGCCGCCACGCTGCGCTACATCCCCAACATGGATGTGTGGCGCCCGTGCGACACGACCGAATCGGCGGTCGCCTGGGCGCACGCGATCGAGCGCCGCGAGGGCCCCTCCGCCCTGCTGTTCTCGCGACAGAACCTGCCGTTCCAGACCCGGGACGCGGCGCAGATCGCGGCCATCCGCCGCGGCGGCTACGTGCTGTCCGAAGCGGCTGGCGGCAGGCCGGCCGCGGTGATCATCGCCACCGGCTCGGAAGTCGGACTGGCGATCGCGGCGCAGAAGGCGCTTGCGGCCGAGGGCGTCGCGGTGCGCGTGGTCTCGATGCCGTCGACCAGCGTGTTCGACCGTCAGGATGCAGCCTGGCGCGCCGGCGTGCTGCCCGCGGGCCTGCCGCGTGTAGCGGTGGAGGCCGGCCACCCCGACTTCTGGCGCAAGTACGTCGGCGCGGCAGACGGCGGCCAGGGCGCGGTGATCGGTGTCGATACCTTCGGCGAATCGGCCCCTGCCGGCGAGCTGTTCAAGCATTTCGGGATCACGAGCGAGGCCGTGGTGCAGGCGGTGAAGACCCTGCTCAAATAACGAAGAATTCGCTGCGGGCGAGGCCGGCGCGCGAGGCGCCGGCGCCCCGAAGGCGTATCGGTTCCTGTGTTGCCACTTTTCTGGGAGATTCCTCGATGACCATCAAGATTGCGATCAACGGCTACGGCCGGATCGGCCGCTGCACCGTCCGCGCGCTCTACGAGCTCGGCCTGCGCGACCAGTTCGAAATCGTCGCCATCAACGCCTCGGGCGACCTGGCGACCAACGCCCACCTGACCAAGTACGACACCACCCACGGCCGCTTCGCCTTTCCGGTCGAAACCGAGGGCGACAACCTGATCATCATCGACGGCGACCGCATCCCCTTCTTCTCCACGAAGGACCCGCTCGCCATCAACTGGGGCGATCTCGGCGTCGACGTGCTGCTCGAGTGCACCGGCGCCTTCACCTCGAAGGCGAAGGCCGAAGTACACCTGAGGCAGGGCGCGAAGAAGATCCTGATCTCGGCCCCGGGCGGCGACGACGTCGATGCGACCATCGTCTGCGGCGTGAACGAGGACGTGCTCACCAGCGCGATGACCGTGGTCTCGAACGCCTCGTGCACCACCAACTGCCTGGCGCCGGTGGCCAAGGTGCTGCAGGACAGCATCGGCATCGAGAAGGGCCTGATGACCACGATCCACGCCTTCACCAACGACCAGGTGCTGGTCGACGTTCGTCACAAGGATCTGCGCCGCGCCCGCGCCGCCGCGCACAACATCATTCCGACCAAGACCGGCGCGGCCAAGGCCGTGGGCCTGGTGCTGCCCGCGCTGAAGGGCAAGTTCGACGGTTTCGC
>JBFGUQ010000036.1:0-10980 GCA_041565515.1 Rhodocyclaceae bacterium
CGCCGACAAGGACAGCCACAACGTCTTTCTCGAGCCCGAAGGCCTGGATACGCACGAGATCTATCCCAACGGGATCTCCACCTCGCTGCCCTTCGACGTGCAGCTGCAGGTGGTGCGCAGCATCCGCGGGCTGGAGAACGCACACATCCTGCGTCCCGGCTATGCGATCGAGTACGACTACTTCGACCCGCGCAACCTGCGCAGCAGCCTCGAGACCAAGTCGATCGCCGGCCTGTTCTTCACCGGCCAGATCAACGGCACCACCGGCTACGAGGAAGCGGCCGCCCAGGGCCTGCTGGCCGGCGCCAACGCCGCGCTGCAGGTGCAGGGGCGCGAGCCCTGGTGCCCGCGCCGCGACGAGGCCTATCTGGGCGTGCTGGTCGACGACCTGATCACGCGCGGCGTCTCCGACCCGTACCGCATGTTCACCTCGCGCGCGGAATACCGCCTCAGCCTGCGCGAGGACAACGCCGACCTGCGCCTGACCGAGAAGGGGCGCGAGCTCGGCCTGGTGGACGATTTGCGCTGGGCGTCATTCTGCGCCAAACGTGACGCGATCGAGCGCGAAACCGCGCGCCTGAAGGCGACCTGGGCCCACCCGGAGCGCATCCCGGCCGCGGCCGCCGAGCGCGTCGTGGGCAAGGCGCTCGAGCGCGAATACCGCTATTTCGACCTGCTGCGCCGGCCGGAAACGAGCTATGGCGCGCTGATGGGACTGCCCGGCGCGCCCGAGGGGCCGGAGACCGATCCGCAGGTGGTCGAGCAGATCGAGATCGCCGCCAAGTACCAGGGCTACATCGACCGCCAGCAGGACGAGGTGGCCAGGCAGGCACAGGCCGAATCGACCCGGCTGCCGCCGGATCTCGACTACAGCGCGGTGCGGGGCCTGTCACGCGAGGTGCAGCAGAAGCTCGATCTGCACAAGCCGGAAACCATCGGCCAGGCGAGCCGCGTGCAGGGCGTCACGCCGGCGGCGATCTCGCTGCTGCTCGTGTGGCTGAAGCGGCGCGAGCTCGCCGCCCGGGCCGGTGGCAAGGCGGTGGCACCCGCACCCACAGACACGCGGCGCAGCGCATGAGCGGCAAACTGGGCCCCCATGTCGACCAGCTGGTCGAGGGTGTCGCCGCGCTCGGCCTGGCGCTGCCGCAGGAGACCATCGACGGCCTCGTCGCATACGGCGAACTGCTGTTGAAGTGGAATCGGGTGTACAACCTCACCGCGATCCGCGACCCGGGCGAGCTCGTCACCCACCACCTGCTCGATTCACTCGCGGTGCTGCCGCACCTGGCGACGCTGAGCCGGCTGGCGGACATCGGTTCCGGTGGCGGCTTGCCGGGGATTCCGCTGGCGATCGTGCACGGCGGCCTGCTGGTGAATTCGATCGAGACGGTCAACAAGAAGGCGAGCTTCCAGCAGCAGGCGAAGATCGAGCTGCAGCTCGGCAATTTCGGCGTAATCAACGCCCGGGTGGAAGACCTGCAGCCCGACCGCCTGCCGGGGGGGGCGGCCGATGGCGTGATTTCGCGCGCATTCTCCAGCCTTGCCGACTTCGTGCGCCTGTCCGGCCACCTCGCCGCCGAGGGCGGAGCGCTCTACGCGATGAAGGGCGTGAATCCGGTCGACGAGCTCGCCGCGCTGCCTGCGGGATGGGCGGTGAGCGAGGTGCACGCGCTGAAGGTGCCGGGCCTCGCTGCCGAACGCCATCTGCTGGTCATCCGGCGCGCGTGAGATCGTCGCGACCACCGACAATGGCAGCGCGCGTCTGCTGCGCCGCCGCAATGGACTAAACTGCGGGTCTCGCGTGCCACGCGCGTGCCCACCAACCGGAACACCTGAAGCCGAACATGGCCAGAATCTTCTGCGTCGCCAACCAGAAAGGCGGGGTGGGCAAGACCACCACCTGCGTCAACCTCGCCGCCGCCCTGCATCAGGCCGGCCAGCGTACCCTGCTCATCGACCTCGACCCGCAGGGCAACGCGACCATGGGCAGCGGCATCGACAAGCGCAGCCTGCAGTCCTCGGTCTACCACCTGCTGGTCGGCCTGGCCGATCTCGCCGCGGTGCGCGTCACCTCCGAGACAGGCGGTTACGACCTGCTGCCGGCGAATCGCGAGCTCGCCGGTGCCGAAGTCGAGCTGGTCAATCTGGACAACCGCGAGAAGCGCCTGCGCAATGCGCTCAAGGCCTTCGACGCCGAGTACGACTTCGTTCTCATCGACTGCCCGCCGTCGCTGTCGATGCTGACGCTGAACGGGCTGTGCGGGGCCCACGGCGTGATCATCCCGATGCAGTGCGAGTACTACGCGCTGGAGGGCCTGTCCGACCTGGTCAACACGATCAAGAAGGTCCACGCCAACCTCAACCGCGACCTCAAGATCATCGGCCTGCTGCGGGTGATGTTCGATCCGCGGGTGACGCTGCAGCAGCAGGTCTCGGCCCAGCTCGAGTCGCACTTCGGTGACAAGGTGTTCCGCGCCATCGTGCCGCGCAACGTCCGCCTCGCCGAGGCGCCCAGCCACGGTATTCCCGGCGTGGTGTTCGACAAGGCGGCCAAGGGGGCGCAGGCCTACATGGTCTTCGCCGAAGAAATGATCGACCGGATCAAGGCGCTCTGAGCGCCGGCAAGACACATATGACCCCACCCAAACTCAAGGGCCTCGGCCGCGGCCTCGACGCCCTGCTGGCGGCCAACCAGGACGACGAAGCCGAAAAAGGCGAGCTGCAGGCACTCGCCACCGAGGCGTTGCAGCCGGGCAAGTACCAGCCGCGAACGCGGATGGACCCGGGCTCGCTGGAGGAGCTCGCGGCCTCGATCAAGGCCCAGGGCGTGATGCAGACCATCCTCGTGCGCCCGATCGGAGACGATAGCTACGAGATCATCGCCGGCGAGCGCCGCTGGCGTGCGGCGCAGATCGCCGGGCTCGCCGAAGTGCCCTGCCTGGTGCGCGAGATCCCCGACGAAGCTGCGCTGGCGATGTCGCTGATCGAGAACATCCAGCGCGAGGACCTCAATCCGCTCGAGGAGGCCGGCGGCATCCAGCGCCTGATCGACGAGTTCGCGATGACGCACCAGCAGGCGGCCGATGCCGTCGGCCGCTCGCGCCCCGCCGCTTCCAACCTCCTGCGCCTGCTCAATCTGGCCAGGCCGGTGCAGGAGCTGCTGATGGCGGGTGACATCGACATGGGTCACGCGCGCGCGCTGCTGCCGCTCGACGGCGCCAGCCAGATCCAGCTCGCGAACGTGGTTGCCGCCAGGCAGCTGTCGGTGCGAGACACCGAGCGCCTGGTGCAGCAGACGCTCAATCCGCGTCCGAAGAAGGCCGCGGCGCCGGTCGACCGGGATCTGCTGCGGCTGGAGGAGGAGGTGGCGGACTCGATCGGTGCGACGGTCAAGATCAAGGCCAGCCGCAAGGGGGCGGGGGAGATCAGCATCCGCTTCGGCAGCCTCGACCAGCTCGACGGCCTGCTCGGCCGCCTGCGCGGCGGCTAGGCGGCGCCGAGGCGCCGCCAGCGCCGCCCCAGCCAGGTGATCATCGCGGCATTGAGCACGGCGGTGGCCAGCCAGATCTCCGGTACCCCTGCGCCGGCAAGGATCAGGGTTGCGGCGAAGCCGGCCGAGCCGACCATGAAGAGCGCGTTCATGACGTTGATGGCGGCGATCATGCGCCCGAGCTGCGGCAGGGCGGTGCGCTGCTGCACGCAGGTGTAGAGCGGCACCGAGAACAAGCCCCCGCTGATGCTCACCAGCAGGCAGTCGGCCAGGATACGCATGTTGTCCCAGCGTGCGACGAAATGCGCCGCCGTCTCCAGGCTCGCGGCCGTGCCTGCCGGCGTCGCCCACCACAGGTCGAGGGCGAACAGCGACATCCCGACCGCCCCGGTGCACACCACGAGCGCTCGCGGCTGGCCCCGGCACCAGCGCGCCGCAAGCAGGGCGCCGAGCCCGATGCCGATGGCAAACACGGCAAGCAGCAGCGTCACCACGGTCTCGTCGCCCGCCAGCCACTCGCGGGTGTAGATGGGCAGCAGCGTGAGGAAGGTGGCGCCGAAGAACCAGAACCAGGAGATCGCCAGCAGCGCCACCCATGAGGCGGCATCGGTGCGCGCGAGGCGCAGGATGGCCACCGTGTCGGCCAGCGGACGACCCAGGCGCAGGACCCCGGTGCCCGGTTCGGGCGGCGCAGGCGGGATGCTGCGGCTGGCGAGGTAGCCGGCACCGGCGATGAGCAGGCAACTCGAGCCGATCGCCAACGCGGCCCCGGCCCCGCCTGCGGCCAGCAGGCCGCCGCCGACGGTGCCCAGCAGGATGGCGACGAAGGTGCCGGCCTCGATCCAGCCGTTGCCGCGCATCAACTCGTCTGCGTGCAGATGCTGCGGCAGCAAGGCGTATTTCACCGGGCCGAAGAGCGTCGACTGCGAGCCCATCAGGAACAGCGCCAGCAGCAGCAGCGGCAGGTTCGCGTTAACGAAGCCGATCATGCCGAGCGCCATCACCGCGATCTCGAGCAGCTTCGTCGCCCTCGCGATCGCAGCCTTGTCCGCGCTGTCGGCGAGCCGCCCTGCGATCGCCGAGAAAAGAAAGAACGGCAGGATGAAGACCGCCGCGCAGAGGTTGACCACCAGTGCGGGGGGCGTGTCGCCGGCGCGCAGCGTGCCGAACGCGATCAGGACGACCATCGCGTTCTTGAAGACGTTGTCGTTGAAGGCGCCGAGAAACTGGGTCACGAACAGCGGAAGGAAGCGCCGCGCGCGCAAGAGTGACGGCCGCGCCGGCCGCCGGGTGCCATGTTCCAGGTGCATAAGCAAGTATGTGTTGCGTTTATGCTGCGGTGCAACCCCGGTTTGACATCGCTGCGGTTAACCCCTAGTATTCGCGGGATTTTTGGCGGTCGCCGACACCCTCGGTGTGCTGGCGCAGTAACCGATGCTCAAAGCAGTTCTTATGCAGCTGGTGGCGACACTCCTGGCTGTGGCAGTCTCGGCCCTGTTCTTCGGGCTTCGCGGCGCAATTTCTGCTGCCTGCGGTGGGCTTGCCTGTGTGCTGCCGAGCTGGCTGTTCGCCATGCGCCTGAGCGCGATTTCGCGCAAGACGGGCACGGCAAGTGTGACTGCCTTTGTCGCGGGCGAGTTCATAAAGATCGCCTCGACCGTGGGATTGTTGGTGCTGGCGTGGGCCGTGTATCCGGAGCTCCACTGGGGGGCTCTCATGATCGGTCTCATTCTGGCGCTTAAGGCGAACTTGTTTGCATTTTTGGTAGAGACCTGACCATGGCTACAGAAGGGCACGCTCCCACCGCTTCCGAATACGTCGTCCATCACCTGACGCACCTCAACAACACCGGTCACGCGCAGGAAAACATCGTCGACTGGAGCGTGATCAACATCGACACGATGTTCTACTCGATCGCGATCGGTCTGCTCACGGTGTTCATCCTCTGGCTGGCGGCACGCAAGGCGACCTCGGGCGTGCCCGGTCGCTTCCAGGGCATCGTCGAGATGCTCGTCGAGATGGTCGCCGATCAGGCCAAGGGCATCGTCCATAGCGCGGAATCGCGCCGGTTCGTCGCCCCGCTCGCGCTCACCGTCTTCATCTGGATCTTCCTGATGAACGCGATGGACCTCCTGCCGGTGGATCTGTTGCCGCGAATCTGGGAAGGTGTCTATGCAGCCGGTGGCGGCGACCCCGCCCATGCCTACCAGCGTGTCGTCGCGACCGCCGACCTCTCCGCCGCGCTCGGCATGTCGATCGGCGTGCTGCTGCTGTGCATCTTCTACAACATCAAGATCAAGGGCATGTCCGGCTGGGTGCATGAGCTCTTCACCGCCCCCTTCGGCAGCCATCCGCTCCTGTATCCGGTGAACTTCCTGATGCAGATGATCGAGTTTCTGGCCAAGACGATCTCCCACGGCATGCGACTTTTCGGCAACATGTACGCGGGCGAGCTGATCTTCATCCTGATCGCGCTGCTCGGTGGTACCGCGACGGTGTTCGGCTTCGTCGGCCATGTGGTCGCCGGCACCATCTGGGCGATCTTCCACATCCTGATCATCACGCTGCAGGCCTTCATCTTCATGATGCTGACCCTGGTGTATGTCGGTCAGGCGCACGAGAGTCACTAACCGTTTCTTCGTCGTAACTAGTTTTTAAACTCACCTTCCCAACAAGGAGTCGTCATGGAAAACGTTCTGGGTTTTGTTGCTCTGGCTGCCGGTCTGATCATTGGTCTCGGTGCCATCGGTGCTTGTATCGGTATCGGCATCATGGGTTCCAAGTACCTCGAGGCCTCCGCCCGTCAGCCCGAGCTGATGAATGCGCTGCAGACCAAGATGTTCCTGCTGGCCGGTCTGATCGACGCTGCGTTCCTGATCGGCGTCGGTATCGCCATGATGTTCGCCTTCGCCAACCCGTTCCAGCTCTGATCGGTTCGAGTTCACCTCTTCCTGAACCAACCTGAGGGCCAAGAACAGTGAATTTGAACGCAACCCTGATAGCCCAGCTCGTTGTGTTCTTCATCCTGGCGTGGTTCACGATGAAATTCGTGTGGCCGCCCATCGTGAAGGCACTGGACGAGCGTGCGAAGAAGATCGCGGACGGGCTGACAGCTGCGGACAAGGCCAAGGCCGATCTGGCACTCGCCGAAAAGAAGGTCGTCGAGGAACTGCGCAAGGCTCGCGAATCCGCGGGCGACGTGCGTGCCTCAGCTGAAAAGCAGGCGAGCCATCTTGTCGACGAAGCCCGGGCCGAAGCCAACCGCATTGTCGCCGCCGCCCGCGAGGCCGCCGAGGCCGAAGCCGGTGTTGCAGCACAGCGAGCCAAGGAAGCTCTGCGCGACCAGGTCGCCAATCTCGCAGTCGCTGGTGCAGAGAAGATCCTGCGCCGCGAGATCAACGCCGAGGTCCACGCCGAGTTGCTTTCCAACCTGAAACAGGAACTGCAATAAGTCATGGCCGAGAACGTCACCATCGCGCGCCCCTATGCCGATGCCGCCTTCGAGCTGGCTCGCGGGGCAGATGCGCTGGGGCCTTGGTCGGAAGTGCTCGATCGGCTCGCCTTCCTGGCGGCCGATCCCACCATGCAGGCGTGCTTCATCGATCCGAAGCTTTCATCCGATCAGCTCAACAAGCTGGTGCTGGATGTGGCGGGTGATGCAGACGCCGAGCAGCAGAACTTCATCCACGTCCTCGTGGAAAACGAACGCCTGCAGGTGCTTCCGGAGATCCGTGACCTGTTCGTTGCACTGAAGAACGAACACGAAGGCGTCCTGGAGGCAGAAATCGCCTCCGCCTTCCCGCTCGACGATGCCACGCTGTCCTCGCTGAAAGCAGACCTCGAAGCCCGCTTCAAGGC
Organism: Rhodocyclaceae bacterium; assembly: GCA_041565515.1. GTDB lineage: Bacteria > Pseudomonadota > Gammaproteobacteria > Burkholderiales > Rhodocyclaceae > Thauera. The sequence goes on from JBFGUQ010000036.1 coordinate 7,349, forward strand.
CAAGCTCGACGTGAGTGTCAGCATCGACCCCGAACTCATCGGTGGGGTCCGCATCGCCGTCGGCGACGAAGTGATCGACGCCTCGGTCCGCGGCAAGCTCGCGAACATGGCCGCTGCGCTTAAGAACTAGGAGCATACATATATGCAACTCAACCCCTCTGAAATCAGTGATCTGATTAAGAGCCGGATCCAGAATCTGCAGCTCGCCGCCACGTCGCGGAACGAGGGCACGGTGGTCTCCGTCACCGACGGCATCGTCCGCGTTCATGGCCTTACCGACGTCATGCAGGGCGAAATGCTGGAATTCCCCGGCGACACCTTCGGCCTCGCGCTCAACCTCGAGCGCGACTCCGTCGGCGCGGTCGTGCTCGGCGAATACGAGCACATCATCGAAGGCGACACCGTCAAGGCCACCGGCCGCATTCTCGAAGTGCCGGTCGGCCCCGAGCTGATCGGCCGCGTCGTCAATGCGCTGGGTCAGCCGATCGACGGCAAGGGTCCGATCAACGCCGCCCTCACCGACAAGAGCGAGAAGGTCGCGCCGGGCGTCATCGCCCGTCAGTCGGTTTCGCAGCCGGTGCAGACCGGCCTCAAGGCGATCGACAGCCTGATCCCGGTCGGCCGCGGCCAGCGCGAGCTGATCATCGGCGACCGCCAGACGGGCAAGACGGCGGTCGCGGTCGACGCGATCATCAACCAGAAAGGCCAGAACATGTTCTGCGTCTACGTGGCCATCGGTCAGAAGGCATCGACCGTTGCCAACGTGGTGCGCAAGCTGGAAGAGAACGGCGCGATGGAATACACCATCGTCGTCGCCGCCACCGCTTCCGAATCGGCCGCCATGCAGTACCTGTCGGCCTATGCCGGCTGCACCATGGGCGAGTATTTCCGCGACCGTGGCATGGATGCGCTGATCGTCTATGACGATCTGACCAAGCAGGCCTGGGCCTACCGCCAGGTCTCCCTGCTGCTGCGCCGTCCGCCGGGCCGTGAAGCCTACCCGGGCGACGTGTTCTACCTGCACTCCCGCCTGCTCGAGCGCGCTGCGCGCGTGAACGCCGACTATGTCGAGGCCTTCACCAACGGTGAGGTCAAGGGCAAGACCGGTTCGCTGACCGCGCTGCCGATCATCGAGACCCAGGCCGGTGACGTGTCGGCCTTCGTGCCGACGAACGTGATCTCGATTACCGACGGCCAGATCTTCCTCGAGACCGACCTCTTCAACGCCGGTATCCGTCCCGCCATCAACGCCGGTATCTCGGTGTCGCGTGTGGGTGGTGCGGCACAGACCAAGGTCGTCAAGAAGCTGTCCGGCGGTATCCGTACCGACCTCGCGCAGTATCGCGAACTCGCGGCCTTCGCGCAGTTCGCCTCCGACCTCGACGACGCGACCCGCAAGCAGCTCGAGCGCGGCCGCCGTGTCACCGAGCTGATGAAGCAGGCGCAGTACTCGCCGCTGTCGATCGCCGAACTGGCCGTCACCCTGTATGCGGTGAACAACGGCTACTTCGACGACGTCGAGGTAAGCCGCGTCCTCGCCTTCGAAGCCGCGGTGCAGCAGTACGTCGAGAGCAAGCACGCCGATCTCGTCTCCAGGATCATGGAAACCCGCGAACTCGACGCCGAAGGCGAGAAGAAGCTGGCTGCCGCGATCGCCGAGTTCAAGAAGAGCTGGGCTTAAACCTGCGGACGGAGACGGAATATGGCTAGCGGTAAGGAAATCCGAACCAAGATCAAGAGCGTCCAGAACACGCGCAAGATCACCAAGGCCATGGAGATGGTGGCCGCATCCAAGATGCGCAAGGCGCAGGAACGGATGCGTGCTGCCCGACCCTTTGCCGAGAAGGTCCGCCAGCTCGCCGCGAACCTGTCCCAGGCCAATGTGACCGACTACAAGCATCCCTTCCTGGTCCACAAGGACCAGGTCAAGAGGGTGGGGCTGATCCTGGTGACCACCGACAAGGGTTTGTGCGGTGGCCTCAACACCAACGTCCAGCGCATCGCGCTCAATGCCATGAAGGATTGGGACGCTTCCGGTGTCACCGAGATTCGTGCCTGCTGCATCGGCAACAAGGGTCTCGGCTTCATGCATCGCATGGGCGCCAAGGTGGTGTCGAATGTCACGCAGCTCGGTGACACCCCGCACCTGGAGAAGCTGATCGGTCCGGTCAAGGTGATGCTCGACGCGTTCCAGAACGACGAGCTCGACGCGGTATATGTGGCCTACACCCGCTTCATCAACACGATGAAGCAGGAGCCCGTGCTCGAACAGTTGCTGCCGCTGAGCGGCGAGCGAATGGGCACGCCCGACAGTTCGTGGGACTACCTCTATGAGCCGGAGCCTCAGGTCGTCATCGACGAATTGCTGCTGCGCTACGTCGAGGCCCTCGTGTATCAGGGGGTGGCCGAGAACATGGCATCCGAACAGAGCGCGCGCATGGTCGCAATGAAGGCCGCTTCCGACAACGCCAAGACCGTGATTGGCGACCTCCAGCTGGTCTACAACAAGACCCGCCAGGCCGCGATCACCAAGGAATTGTCGGAGATCGTCGGCGGCGCCGCTGCGGTGTAACGGATTATTGATTTAAGGAAACGACGATGAGTCAAGGTACGATCGTTCAGTGCATCGGCGCGGTGGTGGACATCCAGTTCCCGCGTGACGCGATGCCAAGAGTCTATGACGCCCTGAAACTCGAGGACGCTGCGGGTTCGTTTGCCGAAGAAGGCCTGACCTTCGAGGTACAGCAGCAACTCGGCGACGGGGTGGTGCGCACGATTGCGATGGGTTCGTCCGACGGCCTGCGCCGCGGCATGAAGGTTGCCAGCACCGGCGCCGGTATCTCGGTTCCGGTCGGTGAGGGCACGCTGGGCCGCATCATGGACGTGCTGGGGCGCCCGATCGACGAGGCGGGTCCGATCGAATCGGACGAGCTGCGTCAAATTCACCAGAAGGCACCGAAGTTCGACGAGCTGTCGCCGTCGGTCGAACTGCTGGAGACCGGGATCAAGGTTATCGACCTGATCTGCCCCTTCGCCAAGGGCGGCAAGGTCGGCCTGTTCGGCGGTGCCGGCGTGGGCAAGACGGTGAACATGATGGAGCTCATCAACAACATCGCCAAGCAGCACTCGGGTCTGTCGGTGTTTGCCGGTGTGGGCGAGCGTACCCGTGAAGGGAACGACTTCTACCACGAGATGAAGGACTCCAACGTGCTCGACAAGGTCGCGATGGTGTTCGGTCAGATGAACGAACCCCCGGGCAACCGCCTGCGCGTGGCACTGACCGGCCTGACCATGGCCGAGCGCTTCCGCGACGACGGCCGCGACATCCTGTTCTTCGTCGACAACATCTACCGCTACACCCTGGCCGGCACGGAAGTGTCCGCACTGCTGGGTCGTATGCCTTCCGCGGTGGGTTACCAGCCGACGCTCGCCGAGGAGATGGGCCGCCTGCAGGAGCGCATCACCTCGACCAAGGTCGGCTCGATCACCTCCATCCAGGCCGTGTATGTGCCTGCGGATGACTTGACCGACCCGTCCCCGGCGACCACCTTCCTCCACCTCGACTCCACCGTCGTGCTGTCGCGTGACATCGCTGCCCTGGGTATCTACCCGGCGGTCGATCCGCTCGACTC
>JBFGUQ010000037.1:0-10732 GCA_041565515.1 Rhodocyclaceae bacterium
CTGCATCGCGTGCAAGCTGTGCGAGGCGGTCTGCCCGGCGCTGGCGATCACCATCGAATCGGAGCAGCGTGACGACGGCTCGCGCCGCACGACGCGCTACGACATCGACCTGACCAAGTGCATCTTCTGCGGCTTCTGCGAAGAAGCGTGCCCGGTCGACGCGATCGTCGAAACCCGCGTGCTCGAGTACCACGGCGAGAAGCGCGGCGATCTCTACTACACCAAGCAGATGCTGCTGGCGGTTGGCGATCGCTACGAGGCACAGATCGCCGCCGACCGTGAGCAGGACGCACCGTACCGCTAAGGGGAGGGCGCCGCGGCGCCGCTGACAAAGAACATGGAATTCAAGACTTTCGTCTTCTACCTGCTGGCCGTCGTCATGGTGCTGGCGGCGCTGAGGGTTATCACCGCCCGCAACCCGGTGCACGCCGCGCTGTTCCTGGTGCTGACGTTCTTCAACGCCGGCGGGATCTGGCTGCTGCTGCACGCCGAGTTTCTCGCCATCGCACTGGTGATGGTGTATGTCGGCGCAGTCATGGTGCTGTTCCTGTTCGTCGTCATGATGCTCGACATCAATCTCGATCGCATTCGCCAGGGGTTCTGGAGTTACCTGCCGGTGGGCGCCCTGGTCGGGATCCTGATGCTGGTCGAGATGATCATGGTGCTCGGCGGGCGCTACTTCGGCCTCGATGCGATGCCGGTGCCGCCCTCGCCGCAGGAAGGATTCAGCAACACGCGCGAGCTCGGCCGCGTGCTCTACACCGACTACGTGTATCCGTTCGAGCTCGCCTCGCTGGTGCTGCTGGTGGCGATGGTCGCCGCCGTTACGCTGACGCTGCGCAAGCGCAAGGGCATCAAATCCGTCGATCCGTCCGAGCAGGTTGCCGTCAGGCGCGAAGGTCGCGTCGAGCTGGTCAAGATGCAGGCGGAAAAGAAGGACTGAATTCGGCGCGAACAAGAACCGCGCCGGCATGAAACGGCGCGATCAGGGAGTAATAGATGCTTTCGCTTTCCCACTACCTCATTCTGGGCGCGATCCTGTTCGCGATCAGCGTGGTCGGGATCTTCCTAAACCGGAAGAACCTGATCGTGCTGCTGATGGCCATCGAGCTGATGCTGCTGGCGGTGAACCTGAACTTCATCGCCTTCTCGCACTACCTCGGCGACATCGCCGGGCAGGTATTCGTATTCTTCATCCTCACCGTGGCGGCGGCCGAGTCGGCGATCGGCCTGGCGATCCTGATCGTCATGTTCCGGAACATGCGGACGATTCATGTGGATGATCTGAACAGCCTCAAGGGTTAAGGAAGCGTCACCATGACGGACATGCAAGCTCTCTATCTCCTCGTGCCCCTGGCGCCGCTCGCCGGCGCGATCCTGGCCGGGTTGTTCGGCAAGGCCATTGGCCGCAGCGGCGCGCACATCGTCACCATCCTCGGTGTCGCCGTCGCCCTGGTCGCCTCGCTCGTGGTGTATCAGGACGTCCAGGCCGGCAACACCTTCGACGGCACGATCTACACCTGGATGGTGGCGGGGGGCATCACCTTCGAGGTCGGCTTCCTGATCGACTCGCTGACGGTGATGATGATGCTGGTCGTCACCTTCGTGTCCCTGATGGTGCACATCTACACCATCGGCTACATGTCCGAGGATCCGGGCTACCAGCGCTTCTTCAGCTACATCTCGCTGTTCACCTTCTCGATGCTGATGCTGGTGATGTCCAACAACTTCCTGCAGCTGTTCTTCGGCTGGGAAGCTGTCGGCCTCGTTTCCTACCTGCTGATCGGCTTCTGGTACGACCGTCCGACGGCGATCTACGCCAACCTCAAGGCCTTCCTGGTGAACCGCGTCGGCGATTTCGGCTTCCTGCTCGGCATCGGCCTGATCGTCGCCTATACCGGCAGCCTGAACTATGCCGAGGTCTTCGCGCAGGCGGGCGACCTCGCCGCTCAGGACATGGCGGTCACCGGCTGGCCCCTGATCACCGCGATCTGCATCTGTCTGTTCATCGGCGCAATGGGCAAGTCGGCCCAGGTACCCTTGCACGTGTGGCTGCCGGACTCGATGGAGGGCCCGACGCCGATCTCCGCCCTGATCCATGCCGCCACCATGGTGACGGCCGGCATCTTCATGGTGGCGCGGATGTCGCCGCTGTTCGAGCTCTCCGACGCCGCCCTGTCCTTCGTGCTCGTCATCGGCGCGACGACTGCGCTGTTCATGGGCTTCCTCGGCATCGTCCAGAACGACATCAAGCGCGTGGTCGCCTACTCGACGCTGTCGCAACTCGGCTACATGACGGTCGCGCTCGGCGTGTCGGCCTACTCGGCGGCCGTGTTCCACCTGATGACGCATGCCTTCTTCAAGGCGCTGCTGTTCCTCGGCGCAGGCTCGGTGATCATCGGCATGCACCACGACCAGGACATGCGCAACATGGGTGGCCTGCGCAAGTACATGCCGATCACCTGGATCACCTCGCTGCTGGGCTCGCTGGCCCTGATCGGCTTCCCGTTCTTCGCCGGCTTCTATTCCAAGGATTCGATCATCGAGGCGGTGCATGCGTCGACGATTCCCGGTGCGGGCTATGCGCTGTTCTGCGTGCTGCTCGGGGTGTTCATCACCGCCTTCTACTCCTTCCGCATGTACTTCCTGGTGTTCCACGGCAAGGAACGTTTCGGTCAGGCGCACCACGACCATCATGGTGACCATGACGACGAGGAGCCTTCGGCAGACCATCACCACGGCCTGGCGCCGGGGCAGAAGCCGCACGAGTCGCCGTGGGTGGTGACGCTGCCGCTGGCGCTGCTGGCGATTCCCTCGGTGCTGATCGGCTTCTTCACCATCGAACCGATGCTTTTCGGGGAGTGGTTCAAGGACGTGATCTTCGTTGGCGACAACCACGTCGGCCTCAAGGAACTCGCCGAGAGTTTCCATGGCCCCGCGGCGATGGCGCTGCACGGTCTGCAGACCGCCCCGTTCTGGCTCGCCATCGGCGGCGTCGCGCTGGCCTGGTACTTCTATCTGGTGAAGCCGGAGATCCCGGCGGCCATCGAGCGAACCTTCAAGCCGCTGCATACGCTGCTCGACAACAAGTACTACTTCGACCGCTTCAACGAGATCTTCTTCGCCGGGGGCTCGCGCCTGCTCGGCAAGGGGCTCTGGAAGGCGGGCGACCAGGGGCTGATCGACGGGATCGCGGTGAATGGCTCGGCGAGGCTGATCGGCTGGATCGCGCAGATGTCGCGCCTGTTCCAGACCGGCCACCTCTACCAGTACGCCTTCACCATGATCATCGGCGTGTTCATCCTGCTGACCTTCTGGTTCAACCGCGGTTGAGCAGGGCGGATGCACGCAGGGACGGATAAATAACAAGATCGAACGCGCCGCGTGCGGCGCACTGAACGGAAAGCAACGATGACGGACACTCCATTCCTCAGTCTGGCGATCTGGGTGCCGATTCTCGGCGGGCTGCTGGTGCTCGCGACGGGCTCGGATCGCAATGCCCCGCTGGCGCGCATGCTCGCCTTCGCGGTGGCGGTGCTCGGCTTCGTCGTGACGATTCCGCTCTACACCGGCTTCGATGCCGCCACGAGCGCGATGCAGTTCGTCGAGCTCAGGTCCTGGGTGCCTCGCTTCAATATCAACTACCACCTCGGCGTCGATGGAATTTCGGTCCTGTTCGTGATCCTCAACGCCTTCATCACCATCATGGTGGTGATGGCCGGCTGGAAGGTCATCGAGGACAAGGTCGCGCAGTACATGGCCGCCTTCCTGATCATGTCGGGCCTGATGAACGGAATCTTCTCGTCCCTCGACGGCGTGCTGTTCTACGTGTTCTTCGAGGCTTCGCTGATTCCGCTGTACCTCGTGATCGGCATCTGGGGCGGAAGCAATCGCGTCTATGCGGCGATCAAGTTCTTCCTATACACGCTGCTCGGCTCGCTGCTGATGCTGGTCGCGCTGCTCTATCTGTTCATGCAGTCCGGTGGCAGCTTCAACATCCTCGACTGGCACCAGGTCCCGCTGTCGATCGAGGCGCAGGTGCTGATATTCCTGGCCTTCCTGATCGCGTTCGGCGTCAAGGTGCCGATGTGGCCGGTGCATACCTGGCTGCCCGACGCTCACGTCGAGGCGCCGACCGGCGGCTCGGTGGTGCTGGCGGCGATCGCGCTGAAGCTCGGCGCCTATGGCTTCCTGCGCTTCTCGCTGCCGATCGTGCCCGACGCCGCGCAGCAGCTCGCGCCGGTGGTGATTGCGCTGTCGCTGATCGCGGTGGTCTATATCGGCTTCGTCGCCCTGGTGCAGACCGACATGAAGAAGCTGGTGGCCTACTCGTCGATCTCGCACATGGGCTTCGTCACTCTGGGTTTCTTCATCTTCAACCCGCTCGGCATCGAGGGCGCCCTGGTGCAGATGATCTCCCACGGTTTCGTCTCCGGTGCCATGTTCCTTTGCATCGGGGTGCTCTACGATCGCATGCACTCGCGCCAGATCGCCGACTACGGCGGCGTGGTGCACACCATGCCCAAGTTCGCCGCCTTCTTCATGCTGTTCGCGATGGCCAACGCGGGCCTGCCGGCCACTTCCGGTTTCGTAGGCGAGTTCATGGTGGTGCTCGGGGCGGTGCAGTTCAACTTCTGGGTGGGCTTTGCGGCGGCGACCACGCTGATCCTGGGCGCGGCCTACACGCTGTGGATGTACAAGCGGGTGGTGTTCGGCAAGGTGGCGAATTCGCACGTCGCCGAGCTCGAAGACATCAACGGGCGTGAATTCGCCTTTCTCGGGATCCTTGCGCTTTGCGTGCTCGGAATGGGCCTGTATCCCTTCCCCTTCACCGAGGTCATGCACGCCTCGGTGAACGAGCTGCTGCGCCACGTCGCAGTCAGCAAGCTCTGAGCGCAGACGCGCAATCAACGGACTGGTCAGAAGATGAACTTTGTCGTCCCCGACTTCTACCCCGCCGCGGCCGAGATCTTCGTCGCCGTGATGGCCCTCGTGATCATGCTGGCGAGTACCTTCGCCCGCAGCGTTGCGCGCAGCCTGGCCTACTACCTCACCCAGCTCACGCTGATCGCGGCGGCCTTCGTCACGATCTTCACGCTCGAGGGGGAGGTGGTCTACACCTTCAGTAACCTGTTCATCAGCGATCTGATGGGCGACTTCCTGAAGCTGATGATCTACTTCTCGATGGCCATCGCCCTGCTCTATGGCCGCGGCTACCTGGCCGACCGCAACATCGACAAGCCGGAGTACTACCTGCTGGCCTTGTTGATGACCCTGGGCATGATGGTGATGGTGACGTCCAACCACATGTTGCCGATGTATATCGGCCTCGAGATGATGTCGCTGGCGCTATACACCATGGTGGCTTTCGACCGCGACTCGGCGCGTTCGACGGAAGCGGCGATGAAGTATTTCGTGCTCGGTGCGCTCGCCTCCGGCCTGTTGCTCTACGGGATGTCGATGGTCTACGGCGCCACCGGCTCGCTCGAGTTCTCCGGCATTGCGCAGTCGGTCTACAACCAATCGGCCAACCAGGCCGTGCTGATGTTCGGGCTGGTGTTCCTCGTCGCCGGCATCTGCTTCAAGCTCGGCGTGGTGCCCTTCCACATGTGGGTACCCGACGTCTATCACGGCGCGCCGACGGCGGTCACCCTGGTGATTGCCACCGCGCCCAAGCTGGCCGCCTTCGCCATGGCCATCCGCTTGCTGATCTGGGGCCTGTTCGACGTCGCCGAGCAATGGCAGACCATGCTGATGCTGGTGGCGGTGGCGTCGATCGTGCTTGGAAACCTGGCAGCCATCGCCCAGCACAACATCAAGCGCATGCTCGCCTACTCGGGCATCTCGCACATGGGCTTCATGCTGCTCGGGCTGCTCGCCGGCGTCGTCGAGGGCGACCGCCACTTCGCCCTCAACGCCTACAGTTCCGCCATGTTCTACGCCGTGGCCTACGTGATCATGAGCCTGGCGTCGTTCGGCATGGTCATCCTGCTGTCGCGCGCGGGCTTCGAGGCCGAGAACATCGACGACTTCAAGGGCCTCAACAAGCGCAGCCCCTGGTTCGCGCTGATGATGCTTTTCGTGATGTTCTCGATGGCGGGCGTGCCCTTCTTCATCGGCTTCTTCGCCAAGCTCGCGGTGCTGCAGGCGGTGGTTGCAGCGGGTTATTTCTGGCTCGCCGTGGCGGCGGTGCTGATGTCGGTGGTCGGGGCCTTCTACTACCTGCGCGTCGTCAAGGTGATGTACTTCGATGCTCCGGTCGACACCGCGCCGATCCGGGCCCCCGCCGAATTGCGGGTCATGCTGTCGGCGAACGGCCTGGCCATTGCAGGCCTCGGCATCGCGCCGCAGATGCTGATGTCGCTGTGCGCCTACGCGCTGCTCGCTTCCCTGTAAGGGGAGCGCGTGGCGCTCGCCTGCGATGAGCACGCGCGAACTTACGAGCAGGCCGGGGCGCAGGTGAATTCCAGCGAGCGCCCGGCGCGCGACGCCCTCGAGGAGGTCGAGCTCGACGGCGAATGCGTCTTCGACGGCGCCCTGCTCACGGTGCGGCGCGACCGCGTCCGCCTGCCCGACGGCAAGGAGAGCGCGCGCGAGTACATCCGTCACCCCGGGGCGGTCGTCATCGTCGCCGAGCTGCCCGACGGCAGGCTCGTGTTCGAGCGCCAGTATCGTTACCCGTTGCGGCGCGCATTCCTCGAACTGCCGGCCGGGAAGATCGACGCCGGCGAAGACATTCTCGATTGTGCGCGGCGTGAGCTACGCGAGGAAACCGGCTACGAGGCGGCCGCGTGGACGCATGTCGGCGTGATGCATCCCTGCATCGGTTACTCCGACGAGCGCATCGAGATCTTCTTCGCCACCGACCTGCGTCATGTCGGCCATGCCTGGGACGACGGCGAGTTCCTCGAGATCCTGAGTTTTTCCGCGGACGAGGCGGTCGCCGCGATCCATGCCGGTCGCATCACCGACGGGAAGACGATCGCCGCCCTGTTTCGCGCCCTGCCGCTGTTGCGCGGCGCAGCAGGCGGCGGATAGAGGCCTCAGTCCGCCGGCCTGCGGCCGGCCTCGGCGAGGCGAAATGGCGAGCGCTCTGCCAGTTCGTCCAGGTAGAAGCCGATTCCCGCGCTCTCGCGCTCGAGATACCGATCCACCGCCTCGCGAAAGCGCGGGTCGGCGATCCAGTGCGCCGAATGCGTCACGACCGGTGACAGGCCGCGCGAGAGCTTGTGCTCTCCCTGCGCGCCGCCCTCGAAGCGCGCAATGCCATTGTCGATGCAGTACTCGATCGCCTGGTAGTAGCACAGTTCGAAGTGCAGGAAGGGCAGGTGTTCCAGTGCGCCCCAGTAGCGGCCGTACAGGGCCGAGTCGTCGCACAGGAAGAAGGCCGCGGCAACCGGCTCGGTGCCGCGGCGGGCGATCAGCAGGCGAAGCTTGCGCGGCAGCGCCCGGGCAAGGGTGGTGAAGAACGCCGGCGTAAGGTAGGGCGTCGAGCGGTGCAGGGCGTAGGTCATCGCATAGCAGCGATAGAAGAAGGCCCAGTCCTCCGCACCGGCCTCGGCGCCGTCGAGCCAGTGCAGGCTCAGGCCGTGCGCGGCGGCGCGGCGTCTTTCCTGGCGAATCTTCTTGCGCTTCTCGTGGTTGAGGCTGGCGAGGAAGGCGTCGAAATCCGCATAGTCGCGGTTATGCCAGTGGAACTGCACGCCCTGCCGCATCATCAGCCCGGCGTCCTGCATCCAGCCGGCTTCGAGCGCAGTGGGAAGCAGCAGGTGGAAGGAGGAATGCCCGCTCGCCGCCACCATTTCGAGGACGTCTTGCAGCAGTGACTGGCGCGATGGCGCGTCACGGCCGAGCAGGCGGGGGCCGGGCAGGGGGGTGAACGGGATCGCGCACAGCCACTTTGGGTAATAGGCAAGGCCGTGGCGGTGGTAGGCCTCGGCCCAGGCCCAGTCGAACACGTACTCGCCGTAGGAGTGGTCCTTTACGTACAGGGGCATCGCCGCGAGCAGCTCGCCGTCCCGCCATAGGGTGGCGTGACGCGGCCTCCAGCCGCTTTCCCCGCCTACGCAGCCGGTGGTCTCCAGCGCGTCGAGGTAGGCGTGGCGCAGGCAGGGCGGGGCGTCGGCGGCGCAGGCAGCGACGAGGGCGTCCCAGCTGTCGGGAGAAAGCTCGCCGACGGCGTCGATCAACAGGAATCCGTTCTTGGGCGGCATTGGGGAAGCTTTCGTCCTGGTCGTGCGGCGGCGCGGCGAAGCGCCGAGTGCGCGCGGCGCGCCATGGCCCGGGGCGTTGCGGATGCCGGGCTGCCTATTTCTTGTGCGGGCCGACGATACGCTTACCGCACGAACACTTGCAAGCGCTGTCCACGGTTTATCCACAGGCTTGCCCACCTGGGCTGTGAGTTAAGCGCCGCGCCGCAGCCCGAATGCCGCGCCCGTGCACCTGCGGAAAAGCTCGCCTTCCCCTGCACCGGTGGGGCGGCTGGCGGTATAGTTGCGGGCCATGAATATCTCGTCGAATACCATGTCGAACGCAGGGTCTGCCGCCGGGCCGACCGCATCTGCCGGGCCATCGCTGACCGTCGCGGTCGCCCAGATCAATCTTACCGTCGGCGATCTCGTCGCCAATGCCGACCGCATCATCGCCGCGGTCGCGCGCGCGCGCGAGGCCGGCGCCGACCTGCTGCTCACCCCCGAGCTAGCACTCGCCGGTTACCCGCCCGAAGATCTGCTGCTGCGGCCCGATTTCTATCGTGCCTGCGCACATCAGGTCGAGCGCATCGCTGCCGCCTCCCAGGGGCTGTGCGTGGTGCTCGGTCATCCGGCGGAGTCGGGCCTGGGGCGCTTCAACGCCGCCTCGGTGATTGTCGATGGCAGGGTGATGGCGAGCTACTACAAGAACCGGCTGCCCAACTACGAGGTGTTCGACGAAGAACGCTACTTCGAGGCGGGCGTCGCGCCCTGCGTGTTCGAGGTCGAGGGCGTGCGCTTCGGTGTCAATATCTGCGCCGACGTGTGGGCGTCCGAGCCGGCCGAAGCGGCCCTGGCGGCCGGCGCCGAGGTGCTGCTGTCGCTCAATGCTTCGCCATACCACATGAACAAGCAGCGACGGCGCTACGAAGTGCTGCGGGATCGCGTGCGCGAGACCGGGCTGCCCGTGCTGTATTGCAACATGGTCGGTGGCCAGGACGAACTGGTTTTCGACGGCGGCTCGTTCGCGCTCGATGGCGACGGTGGGGTCGCCTACCAGTCCGCGACCTTCGAGGAGCGCGTCGACATCCTGCGGCTCGAGGGCGGGCGCTGGGTCAGCGACATCCGCGTCGAGCCGCGCACGCTCGAAGCCGAGGTCTACGAGGCGCTCAAGACCGGGGTGCGCGACTACCTCGGCAAGAACCGCTTCCCTAGCGCGATCATCGGCCTGTCGGGCGGGATCGACTCGGCCCTGACGCTGGCCGTCGCGGTGGACGCACTGGGCGCCGACCGGGTTCGGGCGGTGATGATGCCTTCGCCCTACACCGCGCAGATGAGCCTGGATGACTCGCGCGAGATGGTCCGGCGTCTGGGGGTGCGCTACGAGGAGATCGCGATCGAGCCGGCGATGAAGGTCTTCGCCGGTCTGCTCGAGTCGCAGTTTGCCGGCCTGCCTGCCGATGCCACCGAAGAGAACCTGCAGAGCCGCATCCGCGGCATGATCCTGATGGCGCTGTCGAACAAGACCGGCGCCATCGTGCTGACGACCGGCAACAAGAGCGAGATGGCCACCGGCTATGCGACCTTGTACGGGGACATTGCGGGCGGCTTCGCGGTGCTGAAGGATCTCTACAAGACCTTCGTCTTTCGCCTGTCGACATGGCGCAACAGCGTCGGTCCGGTGATTCCGCAGAATATCATCGACCGTCCGCCCTCCGCCGAGCTCAAGCCCGACCAGAAGGACCAGGACAGCCTGCCACCCTACGAGGTGCTCGACGCGATCATCCATGCCTACATGGAGCGCGACGAATCCCCGCGCGAGATCATCGCGGCCGGACACCCCGAGGCGGACGTGCGACGAACGGTGGCGATGCTCAAGCGCAATGAGTACAAGCGGCGGCAGTCGCCCGTCGGCATCCGGGTGACCCAGCGAGGATTCGGCAGGGACTGGCGTTATCCGATAACATCCCGCTACCAGGATGAATACTGAGCGTCCGGAGCGCCCGCGCTGGTGCCTGAGCAGACAAAGGAGACGTGAATGAAGAAGATCGAAGCGATCATCAAGCCGTTCAAGCTCGACGAGGTGCGTGAAGCGCTGTCGGAGGTCGGCATCACCGGCCTGACCGTGTCAGAGGTCAAGGGTTTCGGCCGCCAGAAGGGGCATACCGAGTTGTACCGGGGCGCCGAGTACGTCGTCGACTTCCTGCCCAAGATCAGGGTCGATGTGGTGCTGGCCGACGAGCTCGTCGAACAGGCGGTGGAGGCGATCATCAAGGCCGCGCATACCGGCAAGATCGGCGACGGCAAGATCTTCGTGATACCGGTCGAGCAGGTCGTCCGCATCCGCACCGGCGAGACCGACGAGGCGGCAATCTGAGCCGAACCACCCCCGGCCACGCCTCCGCTGCCTCCAACGCAGCATGCCGGCAGGGGCCCCGCTAGCCGCGGCTGGCGTTTTGCGCCCGCATCAGGACCAATAGCGCACCCGAGCCGCCATCGTGCGGCCCCGCCTGGCAGAAGGCGAGGATCTCTTCTCGCTGGGC
>JBFGUQ010000038.1:0-10689 GCA_041565515.1 Rhodocyclaceae bacterium
CAATGGCAAGCTGGTCCTCGAGGAGCCCAACTTCCTCGCCAGCGTCGCCGTCTACCGGCTCGGCCGCGCCAGCTGAGCACAGGCGCTCGCCGGCGGCGCTGCAGACGGCCGGACGCCATCTATACTGCATGTGACCCGGCCCGTCGGCGAACGGACCGGCCAATCCAAGCAGCATCGTTCCGGTGCGCGGCGCCCGGGAGTCGGTCGTGAGCGAGACCTCGCAAGCCACCCTGATCACCACCGGCATGCTGCCCTTCCTGCTGCTGGTGAGCGCCGCCCTGACCGCCCCGGTTTCGCTCGCGCTGCTCGCGCTCTATCGTCGGGCGGTGATCCGTGCGATGGCAGCAGGCGGCAACGCGGCGGCCACGGTGCCGCCTGCAGGCGCTGTTCGCGCCGCCGCGCCGCGCGCGAAGCTGCAGCTCGAGGAAGTCGCGGCCGCGGCCATTGCGCCCTCGGCCGCGCGCGCCTCGATCCGGCGCTCGCTGCTCGCCGCCACCACCGTCTACGTGCTCGCAGGCTTCGCCTACGCGCTGGTGCTGGGTGCGGCGTGGATGATCTTCACCCTCGAGCACGGCGGCTTCGTGCTGCCGCGCTTCCTGTGGCTGCTGTCGTGCTACGCCTGGCCGACCGCACTCGCGGTGGGCCTGATCGTGGCGGTCAATCGCACGCAGCGTGTCGCCGTCGCCGCGGCCTACTTCGCGATGCTGCTGGCGGTCGTGAGCTACGGGCTGGCGCGCAATGCGGAGTTGACCGTCGGCCAGCTCGCGACCTTCTGGC
This sequence comes from Rhodocyclaceae bacterium, assembly GCA_041565515.1. Lineage (GTDB taxonomy): Bacteria > Pseudomonadota > Gammaproteobacteria > Burkholderiales > Rhodocyclaceae > Thauera. The sequence continues at coordinate 778 of JBFGUQ010000038.1, forward strand.
TGATCACCAATGCGCCGGCAACGGTCCTGCTGCTCGCCTACCTGCACCGCCGTGTCCGCGCCGTGGGGCCGCTGGTGCTCGCCTTCATGGTGGTGGCGGTCACCGGCTCGCAGGCTGCCCTGTCGCTCGTCGGCAGCAGCGATGCCTGGATGCACGGCGCCGTGTCGCTGGGCCAGCAGATCGGGGTCGGCGGCACCGGCATGTTCTACCTGACGATGCTCGCCGGCCTCGTGCCGGCGGCCGTGCTCGGCTGGCTGTGGCTCGGCTGGCTCGGGCGGCGCCATCTCGCGCGGCGCACCAGCGACCAGGCCCTGACGCTCGATGCGATGTGGCTGATGTTCGGCGTGGTGCAGTCGGTCACGCTCGCCTTCGAAGGCTGGGCCTGGGTGTTCACCGGCCTGGTCGCGTTTGCCGCCTACAAGGCGGTTGCGCGCCTCGGCTTCGCTCTCGCCGGGCTCGGCAAGGCGAGGCGCGGCACGCCGTCGCTGCTGCTGCTGCGGGTGTTCGCGCTCGGTACGCGCAGCGAGCGGCTGTTCGATGCCCTGGGCAAGCGCTGGCTGCGCGCGGGCGACATCAGCCTGATCGCCGGTCCGGACCTGGCGACGACGACGGTGGAGCCGCACGAATTCCTGGATTTCGTCGGTGGGCGCCTGTCCCGCCAGTTCGTGCGCGACGAAGCCGACCTCGAGCGCCGCTTCGCCGCGCGCGCCCTCGGCCCGGATCCGGACGGGCGCTACCGGGTCAATGAGTTCTTCTGCCATGCCGACACCTGGCAGGCGGCGATGCGCCGCCTGGCGGCAAGCGCGGACGCGGTGCTGATGGATCTGCGCAGTTTCTCGGCGACGAATCAGGGCTGCCAGTACGAACTGCAGCAACTGCTCGAGATCGTGGCGCTCGAGCGCGTGGTCTTCCTCATCGACGAGAGCACCGACCGGGGCTTTCTGGATCAGGTGCTGGGACGGCTGTGGCGCTCGGTCAGCGAGGAATCCCCCAACCACGCCTCGGCCGCGCCGCGGGCAAGAGTGCTGGTGGCCGCGGGCAGCGGACTGGCCTCCTTGCCCGCGCTGCTCGAACTCCTCGCTCGCGCAGCGGCGGAGCCTGCTGGAAAGGCAGACGAGGCAATGCAGGGCCTCGCCTGACCGAGGCCCGTCGCGGATGGATCAGCCGACGAGAAACGCCGAAACGTCCACCCGCACCGCCGGGCGATCGAGCGCGGCGGCGGTCACGACCGCGAACTTCTTCGCCCAGTCGTTGGCCTGCTCGAAGCGGTTCTCGCCACCGTACTTGGCGACATTCAGGATCATGTCGAGCAGCAGCACCTTGCCCATCGGATTCGACGGCGTGCACTCGAGCACGTCGAACTCCTTGGCCAGCCAGCCGCGCGCCTGATCCTTGGTCATGGCCGCCACCTCGGCGTCGTGCGGCGTGAATTCGTATTCGCGATTGCCACCGAAGGCCACGGTCACTTTGTACGACATGAAGGACTCCTACTATGATCTGGGTTTCGAGGTTGCGCGCATTGTTGGCGCAGATCGCCGCGGACGCAAGCAACGTATCGAATTGTATGCCGAGGACCGGCGACTGGCCCCCGTTTGGCTGATCATGCATTCGTGCGCTGCAGCGCACGATTGTGGGAATGCGCCCCCGCTGCCAGAATCCCCAGCTTACCCGCATCCCCCCGGAAGCCACTCCTCCGATGCCCGACCAGGCCCGATCCGATCTGCTAGCCCGCCAGGCGGCCTACCTCGAGGCCATCGTCAACCACCTGCCGCACGGCATCAGCGTGTTCGACAGGCAATTGCGCCTGCAGTACTGGAACGCGCAGTTCATCGAGCTCCTCGACCTGCCGCCGGAAGCCGTCGAGCGCGGCGTGAGCTTCGACACCCTGTTGATGTATCCCGCGCAGCGTGGCGAGTACGGGCCGGGGGATCCGGTCGAGCAGGTGGCCCAGCGCCGCCGCCTCGCCGAAGAGTTCGCGCCCCACCGCCTCGAGCGCACGCGGCCGAACGGTCGCACCCACCTCGTCGCCGGCGAGCCGCTGTTCGTCGAGGGCCAGATCGCCGGCTTCATCACGACCTACATCGACATCACCGAACGCAAGCACATCGAGGAGGAACTCGCACGCAAGAACGAGCTGTTGCAGAGCATCATGGACAACATCCCGAGCGGGGTTTCGCTGATCGGACGCGACCTCCAGCTGCTGGCATGCAACGACGAGCTGAAACGCCTGCTCGACTTCCCGCCCGAGCTTTTCGCCGACGGCCTTCCCCCGCTTGAGACGCTGTTCCGCTTCAATGCCGCGCGCGGTGAATACGGGCCGGGGGATGCCGAGCAGATCGTCGCCGACCGGCTCGAGCGTGCGCGCGTAGCGACCCCGCATTGCTTCGAGCGCATCCGCCCCGACGGCACCGCCCTGCTCGTCAAGGGCCAGCCGCTGCCCGACGGCAGTTTCGTCACCACCTATACCGACATCACCGAGCGCAAGCACGCCGAGGAGCGCATCGAGCGCCTGGCCAATCACGACCCGCTGACCGGCCTGGCCAACCGCCTGGCGCTCGACGAATACCTGCGCCGGGTCCTGGCCGAGCGAAGACGCGACCGTGCCAGGCTGGCGGTGCTGTTCCTCGACCTCGATCATTTCAAGACCATCAACGACTCGCTCGGCCATCACGTCGGCGACGAACTGTTGATCGAGGTCGGCCGTCGCCTGCGGGCGAACGTGCGCGAATCCGACATGGTCGCGAGGCTGGGCGGCGACGAATTCGTCGTCGTCCTCGGCAGCGTCGCCAGCGACGGTGGCGCCGCCCAGGCGGCCGACAAGATCCTGGCCTGCCTGTCCGAGCCCTGCGCAATCGGGGACGACCTGCTCCACACGACACCTTCGATCGGGATCAGCCTGTTTCCCGACGACGGCAACGAGGCGGCCATTCTGATGCGCAACGCCGACGCCGCCATGTATCACGCCAAGGCCCAGGGCCGGGCGAACTTCCAGTTCCATTCGGAAGAGCTCAATCAGAGCGCGGTGCAGCGCCTCGAGCTCGAGCGCAAGCTGCGCAAGGCGGTGAAGGAGGGCGAATTCGAGCTGTGGTTCCAGCCGATCTTCGCCGCCACCGACCTGCGCCTGACCTCGATGGAGGCGCTGGTGCGCTGGCGACATCCGCAGGACGGCCTGATCCCGCCTGCGCAGTTCATCGCGGTGGCGGAGGAGACCGGCCTGATCGTTCCGCTCGGGCAATGGGTGCTGGAGGCGGCGTGCCGGCAGGCCAGGCGCTGGCTTGATGCCGGCCTGCCTGCGCTGCGGATCGCGGTGAACCTGTCGGCGCGGCAGCTGCGCAGCATTCACGTCGTCGATTCGGTCGCCGCCGCACTCGAGACCAACGCGCTGCCCCGCGGCACGCTGGAGCTCGAACTGACCGAGAGCTCGGTCATGGAACGCCCGGAAGAAGCCGCGGCGCTGCTGGTCCGGCTCAAGGCCCTGGGCGTGGCGGTGTCGATCGACGATTTCGGCACCGGCCACTCCTCGCTCGCCTACCTGAAGCGGTTTCCGCTCGATCACCTGAAGATCGACCGCTCCTTCGTGTCCGAGATCGAGCGCGACCCCAGCGACGCTGCCATCGTCACCGCCGCCGTGTCGCTCGCCCACAACCTCGGCCTGTCGGTGATCGCCGAAGGGGTCGAGACCGCGGTCCAGGTCGAACGCCTGAGCGCGCTCGGCTGCGACGAGCTGCAGGGCTACCACTTCAGCACGCCGCTGCCGGCCGCAGAGGCCGAAGCGCTGATCCGCGCCGCGATGGCGGGGCAGGTGCCGAACGGCGCCCGTCCCGGGAGCAATCTGGGATAATCGCGGCTTCGTCCCTGCCGAGGCGCTCCGTGCCCGCTTCCCGCCCCGCCTGGCTCAACGCCCTGCTAAACCGCCGCATGCTGGTGTGCATCTTCACCGGTTTCGCGTCCGGCCTGCCGCTCTACCTGCTGCTGAACCTGGTTCCGGCCTGGCTCAAGACCGAAGGCCTCTCGCTGAAGGCGATCGGCGCCTTCGCCCTGATCCAGTTCCCCTACACCTGGAAGTTCCTGTGGGCCCCGCTGCTCGACCGCTACGGCATCCTGCCCTGGCTCGGGCGCCGACGCAGCTGGATGTTCCTGTCGCAGCTCGGCCTGATCGCCGCCATCGCCTGGCTCGGCCAGCTGTCGCCGGTCGATCACCTCGCCCTGGTGGTCGGCCTCACCGCCATGCTCGCCTTCCTGTCGGCCACCCAGGACATCGCGCTCGACGCCTTCAGGCGCGAGATCCTGCCCGACGAGGAGCTCGGCCTCGGCAACGCGATCCATGTGAACGCCTACCGCATCGCGGGGCTGGTGCCGGGTTCGCTGTCGCTCATCCTCGCCGACCTCCTGCCCTGGAGCCAGGTGTTCGTGATCACCGCGGCCTTCATGATTCCCGGCCTGGCGATGACGCTGCTGGTGAAGGAGCCGCTGGCCGCCGCGGGCAGCCCGCGCACGCTGCGGGACGCCGTGGTAGAGCCCTTCCGCGAGTTCTTCGGCCGCCATGGCGTGCGCTCCGCGCTGCTGGTGCTCGCCTTCCTGTTCTTCTACAAGCTCGGCGACTCGCTGTGCACCGCGCTGGCCACGCCCTTCTACCTCGACATGGGCTACACCAAGACCGAGATCGGCGTGATCGCCAAGAACGCCGGCCTGTGGCCGATGGTGATCGGCGGCATCCTGGGCGGCATCTGGATGGTCAAGCTCGGCATCAATCGCGCGCTGTGGCTGTTCGGCGTAGTGCAGTTCGTCACCATCCTCGGCTTCGTCTGGATGGCCTGGCTGGGACCGGGAGAGTCGAACGCCGCCCGTCTCGTCGTGCTGGCGACGGTCATCGCCGGCGAAGCGGTCGGTGCCGGGCTGGGCACGACGGCCTTCGTCGCCTTCATGGCGCGCACGACTCACCCGGCCTATACCGCCACCCAGCTCGCGCTGTTCACCAGCCTGATGGCCGTGCCTCGCACCTTCATCAACGCCACCGCCGGCTGGCTGGTGGAGGCGCTGGGCTGGTACAGCTTCTTCTGGCTGTGCTTCGTGCTCGCCGTGCCCGGCATGTTGCTGCTGATCAAGGTGGCGCCGTGGAAGGGCGACGGTGTGGTGCATACCTCGGCCCTGCCGGCGCAAGGGACATCATGAGTGGAATCGAACCGCTCGCAGGCGGCGCGAAGCGCAAGCACCATTTCCCGACACCGCGGCGCTCGCCCGCGCCGACCGCCGTCGGCCTCTGCTCGTGGCGATGACGGCACAGAAACTGATCGCCGCGGCGCGCACCCTGTCCGAGGCCGTCGGCACGATGCGCTTCGCCCCGCCGGTAAGTCACGTCTACAACCCCCTGGACTATGCCTGGGAGATCCACCGCGACTACCTTTCGCGCTACGGCGAGGGGCGCAAGCGGGTGGTCTTCGTCGGCATGAACCCGGGCCCCTTCGGCATGGCACAGATCGGCGTCCCCTTCGGCGAGATCGCCATCGCGCGCGACTGGCTCGGTCTCGAGGGCCCGGTGGGCGCCCCCGCCCACCCGAATCCGAAACGCCCGGTCGAAGGTTTTGCCTGCAAGCGCTCCGAGGTCAGCGGCCAGCGCCTGTGGGGGCTCTTCCGCGACCGTTTCGGCACCCCCCAGGCCTTCTTCGCCGAGCACTTCGTCGCCAACTACTGCCCGCTCGCCTTCTTCGAAGAGGGCCGCAACCTCACGCCCGACAAGCTCCCGGCGAGCGAGCAGCGCCCGCTGCTGGCCGCCTGCGACACCCATCTGCTGACGCTGGTCGAAGCGCTCCGGCCCGAATGGGTGATCGGCATCGGCGCCTGGGCCGAGAAGCGTGCGCTCGCAGCGCTGGCGGGCAGGGTGCCCGGGCACGAACCCAGGTTCGGCCGCATCCTGCACCCGAGCCCGGCCAGCCCGGCCGCCAATCGTGGCTGGGCAGAGGCGGCGAGCAGGCAGCTGGCCGAGCTCGGAATCTGGCACGATAAGGGCGTGTGCCGCCGGTAGCCCTGCACCACGGCACGGCACTTCATAACGACAAGCAGCGCGCTGGCAACGCGCGCAGAGGAACAGCACATGAGTGAGAAGATCGAACAGCTCTTCGCCAACAACCGGGAGTGGTCCGAGCGCATGCAGGGCGAGGATCCGGATTTCTTCAGCCGCCTGGTCAAGCAGCAGTCGCCCGAGTACCTGTGGATCGGCTGTTCGGACAGCCGCGTGCCGGCGAACCAGATCGTCGGCCTGGCGCCGGGCGAGGTGTTCGTCCATCGCAACATCGCCAACGTGGTGGTGCACACGGATCTCAACGCCTTGTCGGTCATCCACTTCGCCGTCGAGATGCTGCGCGTCAAGCACATCCTCGTCGTCGGCCACTACGGCTGCGGCGGGGTGAAGGCGGCGATGAACAACAACCGCCTCGGCCTCATCGAGAACTGGCTGCGCCACATCCAGGACGTGCGCGACAAGCACGAGGAGCGCCTCGACCGCATCGACGACGAGGCCGAGCGCATCGACCGCCTGTGTGAATACAACGTGATGCAGCAGGTGATGAACATCTGCCAAACCTCGGTGCTGCGCGAAGCCTGGGAGCGCGGCCAGGGCGTCACCGTGCATGGCTGGTGCTACGGCCTCGGCGACGGACTGGTGCGCGACCTCGGTGTATGCGCCAACAGCCGCGAGGAAGCCGCCGAGCGCTACCGCGACGCGGTGGAGAAGCTGGGCTGACGGATACGCTCGCCGCGCGCAGCAGGCGACGGGGGGCGGGTCGGCGGCACGCGTCCGCGCCCGGGCGCGCTCACACCTCGAGCGGGTCCACATCGAGCTGCCATCGCAGCTCGCGTGCGGTGCGCTGCCGGTACAGCAACGCGACCCAGTCGGCCAGAAAACCCTGCAGCAGCTGGCGCTGGTCGGCCTCGAGCAGCAGTTGCGCGCGTTCGCGCCGCGCCAGGCGCGTCAGGCGCATCGGCACCGGGTCGTAGACGCGCAGGCCCTCGGGCGCGCGCTCCTGGGCCAGGCGGCGGGCGTGGCGCAGGAACGCGACGGCGTCGTCGAGCTGCGGAGCGTCCGCACGCAGCATGGCCTGGTGGGTGAAGGGCGGAAAACCGGCGTCGCGGCGTTCCTGCAGGGCCATGCGCGCGAAGGCGTCGAAGTCGTGTTTCGCCAGATGCTGGTACAGGGGATGGGCAGGGTACTCGGTCTGGATCAGCACCTCGCCCGGCAGGGTGCCCCGCCCGGCGCGGCCACCGACCTGCATGAGCTGCTGGAACAGGCGCTCGGGCGCACGGAAGTCGGCCGCATGCAGGGACGCGTCCGCGCCGATCACGCCGACCAGGGTCAGGTTGGGAAAGTCGTGGCCCTTGGCCATCATCTGGGTGCCCACGAGGATGTCGGCGCCGCCATCGGCGATGGTCGCGAGCAGGCTCTCCCACTGGCTGCGGGTGCGTGCGGCGTCGCGATCGACGCGCAGCACGCGGGCGTCGGGGAAGCGTTCGGCCAGCCGGGCCTCGATGCGCTGCGTGCCGCGGCCGAAGGGCTGGATGTCCTGGTTGCCGCAACTCGGGCAGGCGGGTGGAATCGCCCCGTCGCAGCCGCAGTGGTGGCAGCGCAGGCGGCGGTCGGCCAGATGCACGACGAGCTTGGCCGAGCAGTGCGGACAGTTGCTCACCCAGCCGCAGGACGGGCAGGACAGCACCGGCGCATAGCCGCGGCGATTGATGAACACCAGGCTCTGCTCGCCGCGCGCACGGCGTTCGGTGATGGCCGCGAGCAGCGTCGGGCTCAAGCCCTCGTCCAGGCGCAGCCGCCGGGTATCGACGCAGCGCACCGTCGGCAGCGCGGACGCCACCGCGCGGCGGCTCAGCACGAGTGCTGCGTAGCGCTCGCTGCGGGCGTGGAACCAGGTCTCCAGCGATGGCGTCGCCGAGCCCAGCACCACCGGCACCTTGCGCTGCTGCGCGCGCCACACGGCGACGTCGCGCGCCGAGTAGCGCACCCCTTCCTGCTGCTTGTAGGAGGCATCGTGCTCCTCGTCGACGAGGATCAGCCCGAGCCGGGGCAGCGGCGCGAACACCGCCAGTCGCGTGCCGAGCACGATGTCGGCATGACCGCTGAGCGCCTGCACGAAGCCGCGCGAGCGCGCGCCCTCGGCCAGTGCAGAATGCAGGCTGACCACGTTCGCGGCGGCGAAGCGCTGCGCCACCCGGCGCTCGAGTTGCGGCGTCAGCGCGATCTCGGGCACCAGCATCAGCACCTGTCGTCCCGCCGCCAGCATGCGCTCGGCAAGGCGCAGGTACACCTCGGTCTTGCCGCTGCCGGTCACGCCGTGCAGCAGCCAGGCGCGGAAGCCCTGTTCCGCCGCGAGCACCGCGTCGATCGCGTCCGCCTGTTCGTCGGTCAGCGCGGGAGCCGGGCCGGCGACGTGGCGCACCGGGCCGGCGTCGGCAGCCTCGAGCCAGCCGCGACGCAACAGGTCTCCGACCGCCTCGCCACCGGCCAGGGCACGGATCGCGCTACGCCGCTGCGGCACGGCGCCGGCGGCGACGGCACGCAGGAGCTCGAGGGCCTTGCTCGCCCGCCGCGCCGATTCCAGCGCCTCGCGGCCTGCGGCAGCGACGGCGAGCAGGGGATCGGCATCGTCGGCGCTGACGCCATCGGCGCGGCGCAGGCCCGGTGGCAGGGCCAGCGCGACCACTTCGCCCAACGGGGCGTGGTAGTAGCGCGCCACGAAGCCCACCAGCGCCAGCCAGTCGGGGGGCAGCGGCAGGACCTCCCGCTGGATCTGGCGGACCGGCTTGAGGCGGGACGGATCGATTTCGGCCGCCGCTGGCAGGGCGACGATCAGACCGCTCTTCTCGCCGCGGCCGAAAGGCACCCGGACGCACCGACCGATATCCGCTTCGGACGCATCTTCCGCAATGTAATCAAACGTTTGTGGAATCGGGACGGGGAGGGCGACGCGGACGATCGGCATTCTGCTCAGGGTTCGCGGCAGCAAACATATTAAAAACAGTGCTTTATGGCACCTTGATGAGGTCGTTCCGCGAAAAGACCGACTAAGCGCTTGGTGTGAAACGGGCTCGGTGGTTTTCCACAAATCCTGTGGATAACTATGTGGGAAACGTGCCCGGATCGCCCTCAAACCGGCGTGGCATAAGCACTTCTGTCACACTGCCTTAACATTGCGCTATTTTTTTATATATTATTTTCAAGCACTTAACGATTTGCATGCATAAGGCGCCAATCTGGTGCAGCGTCGCGAGAAGGAACGCCGGGATGTGCATAAGTCAAGGCCTGAAGGCGCAATTTTCTCCTTGACATGCCCCCGCCAACCGCTCCGGGCGACGAGCTCGGGGGCAGCCTCGGCCTCAGGCCGACGCGCGTATCTTGCGGCTGTGTTCGTGCACCGTATCGACGAGCACGGTCACATTCTCGGGTGGGCTGAACTGGGAGATGCCGTGGCCGAGGTTGAACACGTGCCCAGCATGGGGGCCGAAGGAATCGAGCACCCGGCGTGTCTCCTTGGCGACCGTCTCTGGCGGCGCGAACAAAACGTTCGGATCGAGATTGCCCTGCAGCGCCACCTTGTCGCCCACCAGCGCGCGCGCTCGACCGATGTCCATGGTCCAGTCCAGGCCCACGGCATCGCTGCCGATGGCGGCGATCGATTCCAGCCACAAGCCCCCGCCCTTGGTGAACACGATGCTGGGCACCCGCTGGCCGTTGCGCTCGCGAATGAGCCCGGCAATCACCTGCTCGAGGTAGCGCAGCGAGAACTCGCGATAGGCCGCTTCCGACAGCACGCCGCCCCAGGAGTCGAACACCATCACCGCCTGGGCGCCGGCCTCGATCTGCGCGTTGAGATACTTCACCACCGCCTCGGCAGTCACGGCCAGGATGTG
>JBFGUQ010000039.1:0-10513 GCA_041565515.1 Rhodocyclaceae bacterium
GCTGCGGGCGAAGCTGAAGGAAGTCGCGGTGATCCGTTCGCCGCTGCCGGTGCGCGACTCGGTGTCGACCGACGGCACGCGCAAGTGGTTGCTCGACGTCGGCGGCGCCAACGCGGTCGAGACGGTGTTCATCCCGGAGGTCCGTCGCGGCACGCTGTGCGTGTCCTCGCAGGCCGGCTGCGCGCTCGACTGCGCGTTCTGCTCCACCGGCAAGCAGGGCTTCAACCGCAATCTGAGCGCCGCCGAGATCATCGGCCAGTTGTGGCTGGCGAACAAGCTGCTCGGCGCCGCGCGCGATGCCGCGCCGGACCTCGAGGCCGGCGAGCACGACAACGGCCGCATCATCAGCAACGTGGTGATGATGGGCATGGGCGAGCCACTGGCGAATTTCGACAACGTCGTCACCGCGCTGCGGCTGATGCTCGACGACCATGCCTATGGTCTGTCGCGACGCCGGGTCACCGTGTCGACCTCGGGCATCGTGCCGGCGATGGACCGTCTGCGCGAGGAGTGCCCGGTCGCGCTGGCGGTATCGCTGCACGCCCCGAACGACGCCTTGCGCGATCGCCTGGTGCCGATCAACCAGAAGTATCCGCTGCGTGAACTCATGGCCGCGTGCCTGCGCTATCTGGAGCGTGCGCCGCGTGATTTCGTCACTTTCGAGTACGTCATGCTCGACGGGGTGAACGACAGCGACGTCCACGCCCGTGAGCTCGTCGCGCTGGTGCGAGACGTGCCCTGCAAGTTCAATCTGATCCCGTTCAATCCCTTCCCGAACTCGGGTTTCCTGCGCTCGCCGGCGGAGCGGATCCGTCGCTTTGCGGGTATCCTCATTGACGCCGGCATCGTCACGACGACGCGCAAGACCCGCGGCGACGATGTCGATGCCGCCTGTGGCCAGCTGGCCGGTCAGGTGCAGGACAAGACCCGGCGCACGGTGCGTCTAAAGCAGGCATCGGAGGAACGTTCATGACGCGGAATGCCGCGATTTTGCTGACGGCGCTCGCCGTCGTGCTGGCCGGCGGCTGCGCGACGGTACCCTCGGCCGGGTCGACCTCGGTGGTCAGCCGGCCGATGTCCGACCAGACTCCCGCGAACGCGGCCGAGGCGCGCGCACGGGTGCACGTGGATCTCGGCATGGCCTACTTCGAGGTCGGCCGCTACGGCGTCGCCCTGGACGAGGCCAAGATCGCGCTCGCCGACAGTCCGACCTACGCGCCCGCCTTCCACCTGATGGGCCTCGCCTACATGCTCATCGGCGAGACGTCCGCCGCGCTCACCAACTTCGAACAGGCGGTGCGCCTGGCGCCGGGTGACCCCGATTTCACGAACAGCTATGGCTGGTTCCTGTGCACCCAGGGGCGCGAGGCCGAAGGGCTGGAGTTGCTCGCGCAGGCCGCGCGCAATCCTTACTACCGCCACCCGACGCGGCCCCACCTCAACGCCGGCCTTTGCCACCTGAGGCTCAAGGACGATGCGGCGGCCGAGGCTCAGTTCGTGCTCGCGCTGCAGGCCGACGCCGACAATGGACAGGCCTTGTACCAGCTCGCCGAGATCGCGTATCGGCGCGGCGACTACGCGCTGGCGCGCAGCCATCTGGTCCGCCTGCATCAGCGACTGGGGCCCAGCGCGGCCTCGGCCTGGCTGGGGCTGCGCACCGAGCGCCGGCTGGGCAACCAGGATGCGGAAGCGAGCTACGCGTCGCAATTGAGCAGCCGCTTCGCCGACTCCGCGGAATACAAGCAGATGACCCAAGGGAAGTACGAGTGAGCAGCATGCAGTCCGAATCCGTCGCGGCGCCCGTCGAGGCCGCAAGCGGGCCTTCCGCCGGCGCGCAGCTGCGTCGTGCGCGCGAGATGCGGGGCCTCTCCATCCACGACATCTCCGACGCGCTGAAACTCAGCCCGCGTCAGGTGGAGGCGCTCGAGCAGGACGACTACGAGGCCTTGCCGGGACCGGCCTTCGTGCGCGGCTTCCTGCGCAACTATGCGCGTTGCCTCGGGCTCGACCCCGCGCCCCTGCTCGACGAAGTCCAGCGTGCCGCTCGCCTGGGCAGCATCGACCTGTCGCCGATCTCCAACGCCCGTGGCGACCTGCCGGTGGGGGGTACGCCTCGCAGCAGCGCGCCTGTCGGGCTGATCGTGCTGGTGTTGCTCGCAAGCGTGCTGGCGGGCTGGTACTTCGACTGGTTCCGCACCGAGGCGCCACAGCAGGTGGTCGAGGGCGAGGTATCGGTCGAGACCGAACTGATGCCGCCCGCGTTCGACCCGCAGACCAGCCCGCTGACCATGGTCGAGCCCGCCCCGGGCGAAGCGGTCGAGGGGGCCGGCGGCGAAGCGCCGCCGACCGACGTCGCGGTCGCGGCGCCCGTGCCGCAGGCGGTCCCGCCAGCGGCGGTGGTCGGGCCACCGGCCCCGACCGCCGCGACGCAGGTCACGCCGACGGCGGTCGCCGCCAGCACCCCAGCCGACGCCGCGGCCACGACGCCGCCGGCAGCGCCAGCGCCGGGGGCGCCTGCGACCGAGCCGGTCGCGGCCGCGACCGTCGAGCCCGAGCCCGCACCGCCCCAGGGGGCACAGCTGGCGTTCCGCTTCGGTGCCGACTCCTGGGTCGAGGTTCGTGACGCCGGCGGCAACATCGTGTACTCGGGCATCAGCCGCGCGGGCACATCGCGCAACGTGCAGGGCAAGCCGCCATTCGCGCTCGTCGTCGGCAATGCCGCGCAGGTGAGTCTGGAGTTCAACGGCAAGCCGGTGGATCTCGCCCCCCACACCAGGGTGTCGGTGGCGCGGCTGGTCGTGCAGTGAGTGGGGCAATGACATGACTGAACAGATGATCTTCGCCGCGCCTCGCGAGCGTCACATGACGCGCGAGGTGCGCATCGGGCGGGTGCGGGTCGGCGGCGGTGCGCCGGTGGTGGTGCAGTCGATGACCAATACCGATACCGCCGACGTTCTCGGCACGGCGATGCAGGTGGCCGAACTGGCACGCGCCGGCTCGGAGCTGGTCCGCATCACGGTAAACAACGAGGAGGCGGCGAAGGCGGTCCCGCATATCCGTGACCGCCTGCTGGCGCTCAACCTGGAGGTGCCGCTGGTCGGCGATTTCCATTACAACGGCCACACCCTGCTGGCCAAGCACCCGGCCTGCGCCGAGGCCCTGGCCAAGTTTCGCATCAACCCGGGCAATGTCGGTGCCGGCGCCAAGCGCGACCCGCAGTTCGCGGCCATTGTCGAGATCGCCTGCAAGTACGACAAGCCGGTGCGTATCGGGGTGAACTGGGGCAGCCTGGATCAGTCCGTCCTGGCGCGCATCATGGATGCCAATGCCAGTCGGGCCGAGCCGCGCGACGCCGGTGCCGTGATGCGCGAGGCGCTGGTGGTGTCGGCGCTGGAGTCGGCGGCCAAGGCGGAGGAGTACGGCCTCGGGCGTGATCGCATCATCCTGTCGGCGAAAGTCTCGAGCGTGCAGGATCTGGTCGCCGTGTATCGCGACCTGGCGCGACGCAGCGACTACTCGCTGCACCTCGGCCTCACCGAGGCCGGCATGGGCAGCAAGGGCATCGTCGCCTCGACCGCGGCACTGGCCGTGCTGCTGCAGGAGGGCATCGGCGACACCATCCGCATCTCGCTGACGCCCGAGCCGGGTGGCAGCCGCACGCAGGAAGTGGTGGTGGCGCAGGAGATCCTGCAGACGATGGGCTTGCGCGCGTTCACGCCGATGGTCACCGCCTGTCCGGGCTGCGGCCGCACCACCAGCACCTTCTTCCAGGAGCTCGCCTCGGGTATCCAGGACTACGTGCGCCGGCAGATGCCGGTGTGGCGCGAGCAGTACGACGGTGTCGAGACGATGACGCTGGCGGTGATGGGCTGCGTGGTCAATGGTCCCGGCGAGAGCAAGCACGCCAATATCGGCATCTCGCTGCCGGGCACCGGCGAGACGCCGGCCGCGCCGGTGTTCGTCGATGGCGCGAAGACCGTCACCTTGCGCGGCGACAACATCGCCGCCGAGTTCAAGGCCATCGTGGACAACTACGTGGCGACGAAATACACCAGGAAGGCGGCCCCGGCCGACCATGCTTAACGACAGGCGAAAGACGATTCACCGATGAGTCAGACACTACAGGCCGTGCGCGGGATGAACGACATCCTGCCCGACGACGCCGAAACTTGGGAATACTTCGAAGGCATCGTGCGCGACTGGCTGACGAGCTACGGCTACCGGCCGATCCGGATGCCGATCGTCGAGCCTACGCCGCTGTTCAAGCGTGCGATCGGCGAGGTCACCGACATCGTCGAGAAGGAGATGTACTCCTTCGAGGACGCCCTCAATGGCGAGCACCTCACCTTGCGCCCCGAGGGCACGGCCTCGTGCGTGCGCGCGGCCATCCAGCACAACCTCGTTGCCGCCGGCGGGCCGCAACGGCTCTACTACCACGGCCCGATGTTCCGTCACGAGCGCCCGCAGAAGGGTCGCTACCGCCAGTTCCACCAGATCGGGGTCGAAGCGATCGGCTTCACCGGCCCGGATGTCGATGCCGAGCACATCATCATGTGTGCGCGCCTGTGGGAGGACCTCGGCGTGGAGGACGTGGCGCTCGAGCTCAATTCGCTCGGCTCGGCCGCGGAGCGCGGCGCCCATCGCGCCGCCCTGATCGACTATCTGGAGCAGCATCGGGACCGCCTCGACGAGGACGGCAAGCGCCGGCTGTACACCAATCCGCTGCGCATCCTCGACACCAAGAACCCGGACCTGCATGCGATCGTCGAGGAAGCGCCACGCCTGGCCGACTTTCTCGGCGAGGAGTCGCGCGCGCATTTCGCCGCGGTGCAGGTCTTCCTCAAGGACGCTGGCATTCCCTATCGCATCAACCACCGTCTGGTGCGCGGGCTCGACTACTACAACCGCACGGTGTTCGAGTGGGTCACGACCCGCCTCGGGGCGCAGGGCACGATCTGCGCCGGCGGGCGCTACGACGGGCTGGTCGAGCAACTCGGCGGCAAGCCGCAGCCCGCAGCCGGGTTTGCGATCGGCATCGAGCGCGTGCTGGCGCTGTGGCTCGAGTGCGGTGGCGAGGGCGAGCGGGTCGTGCCCGACGCCTACCTGGTGCACATGGGCGAGGGCGCCCAGCGCCTTGCCTTCCGTGCCGCCGAGGCCCTGCGCGAGCACGGCTTCGCAGCCATCCTGCACTGTGGCGGGGGCAGCTTCAAGTCGCAGATGAAGAAGGCGGACGCCAGCGGCGCGCCGGTCGCGGTGGTGATCGGCGAAGACGAAGCGGCAGCGGGCGAGGTCGGCATCAAGCCGCTGCGCGGGCCCGGCGGCCAGCAACGGGTCGCCCTCGAGGCGCTGCCCGAGACGGTGGCGGCACTCCTGTTTCCCGAAGAAATCGAAGAAGAGGCTTGACGATGGCAGTGTATGACCTTGAAGAGCAGGAACAGATTTCCGAGCTCAAAGCCTGGTGGTCCCAGTACGGCACTTTGGTGACGATGATTGCGGTGGTCGCCGCCCTTGCGTCGGTGGGCTGGCAGGGCTGGCAGTGGTACCAGAACCGCAACGCCGCCGAGGCCGGCGCGCTCTATTTCGCCGTGCAGCAGGCCGCCGAGAAGCAGGATGCGCAGAAGGCGCGCGATGCCGCCGGGCGCCTGATCGGCGACTATTCCGGCACCGCCTATGCCCAGCTCGGCGCCTTGCTGTCTGCCGGCGTGCAGTTCGAGAAGGGCGAGTTCGAGAATGCCCGCACCCAGCTCGAATGGGCGGCGGAAAACGGCAAGGACCCGGCATTGCGCGACCTGGCGCGCCTGCGCCTGGCCGCGGTGCTGCTGCAAAAGGGCGAGCACGATGCTGCCCTCGCGCGCCTCGAAGCCGCGCCGGCCGACGCCTTCAAGGCGCGCTTTGCCGATCTGCGCGGCGATGTGCTGGCCACCCAGGGCAAGGCCGCCGAAGCGCGCGCGGCTTATCAGAGCGCGATCGACGCGCTGGGCAGTGTCGGCGACGAGGCGACCACCCTGCGTGAGGTCGTGCGCGTGAAACTCGAATCCCTGGAAGGCTGAGTGATGAAACTGGCTTCGCTGCGTGTTATCCCGATGATCCTGGCGGCCGCGCTGGCAGGCGGCTGCTCGTCGCTGAACCCGTTCGCCAGCAGCGGCCCCCAGCCTGCGAAACTGGCCGAGTTCCGCCCCTCGGCGCAGCTCGTGCCCGTGTGGCGGGCGAAGGTCGGCAAGGCCGGCGCCTACGTCTTCCAGCCTGCGGTAGCCGGTGGCAGCGTCTATGCGGCCGCGCAGGACGGCGAGGTCGCGCGTTTCGAGGGCGGCGGCGCCGTATGGCGGGCCAAGGCCGGCACCTCGCTGTCGGCCGGGGTCGGTTCCGATGCTCAGCTTGCCGTGGTGGTGAGCGCCGCCGGCGTCGTCATCGCCTACGACGCCGCCACTGGCAGCGAGCGCTGGCGCAGCCCGGTCGGGGCCGAGGTGCTCGCGGCACCCGCGGTCAATGACGACGTCGTCGTCGTGCGCGCATCGGACCACCGCCTGATTGCGCTCGACGCCCGTGACGGCAGTCGGCGCTGGGTCTATCAGCGCGCAAATCCGCCGCTCGCGCTGCGCAGCTTCGCCGGCGTCGTGCTCGAGGGCCAGGTGGCCCTGGCGGGCTTCCCCGGCGGCAAGCTCGTCGTGATCAATCTCGCCAACGGCGGCGCGCTGTCAGAGCTGTCGGTGGCCTCGCCGCGGGGCTCGACCGAACTGGAGCGCGTCGCCGACGTCGCCGGCACGCCGGTGCTCGGCCGTCGCGAAGTCTGCGCCGTCACCTACCAGGGCCGTGCGGGATGCTTCGATGCGAGCAATGGCAATGCGCTGTGGTCGCGCGATTTTTCCAGCAGCGTCGGCATGGATCGGGACACCCGCTTCGCGGTGATCACCGACGACAACGATGCGGTGCATGCGCTCGACGTCTATAGCGGCGCCAGCGTGTGGAAACAGGACGCAATGACCCGGCGCGTGCTGTCGCGCCCCCTCATCGTCGATGATTTCGTCATCGTCGGTGACGAGGCGGGCTATGTCCATGCGCTCGGCCGCGAGAGCGGTGACTTCGTCGCCCGCGACCGCGCGGACGACAGCGCCATCGCGGCCGAACCGCGGCCCTTCGGGCGTGGTTTCGTGGTGCAGAGCCGCGACGGCGACATCGTCGCCTATGAACTTCGCTGAGGCGAAAAGCAAACCCGTGAAACCCACCATCGTTCTCGTCGGTCGGCCCAACGTCGGCAAATCGACGCTCTTCAACCGGCTCACCCGCACCCGCGACGCCCTCGTGGCGGATCAGCCCGGCCTCACCCGTGACCGCCACTACGGCATCGGCCGGCTGGGCGATCGCGACTACCTCGTCGTCGATACGGCCGGCTTCGATCCGGTGGCCAAGGACGGCATCATGCACGAGATGGCGCGGCAGGCCGAGCAGGCCATCGCCGAGGCCGATGTGCTGCTCTTTCTCGTGGACGGCCGCGCCGGGCGCACGCCGCACGACGAGCAGATCGCCGCGCGCCTGCGCCGAGCGGGTCGTCCGGTGCATCTGGTCGTGAACAAGGCCGAGGGGCTGGACCGCGCGATCGTCGGGGCGGATTTCCATGCGCTCGGGCTGGGCGATCCGCTGCCGGTTTCGGCCGCGCACGGCGATGGCGTCAAGCAGTTGGTGGACCTGCTGCTCGCGCCGTTCCCGCTCGACCAGGACAAGCCTTCTTCGGAAGACGAAGGCCCCAGGGTAGCGATCGTCGGTCGTCCCAACGTCGGCAAGTCGACGCTGGTCAATACTTTGCTGGGCGAGGAGCGCGTGATCGCCTTCGACCTGCCGGGCACCACCCGCGACGCGATCTCGATTCCGTTCGAGCGCGGCGGCAAGCGCTACACGCTGATCGATACCGCCGGCCTGCGCCGGCGCGGCAAGGTCTTCGAGGCGGTGGAAAAATTCTCCGTCATCAAGACGCTGCAGGCGATCGAGGAGGCCAACGTGATCGTGCTCGTGCTCGATGCCGCGCAGGACATCTCCGAGCAGGATGCGCATATCGCCGGCTTCGTGCTCGAAGCCGGGCGCGCGCTGGTGGTCGCGATCAACAAGTGGGACGCGGTCGACGAATACCGGCGCGATCGCCTCAAGCAGGACATCGCGCGCAAGCTCGCCTTCCTGGGCTTTGCCCGTTTCCACCAGATTTCGGCGCTCAGGGCCGAGGGTATAAACGGCCTGTTGAAATCCGTCGACGCGGCCTATGCGGCGGCGACGGCCAATCTGTCGACGCCGCGGCTGACGCGCACGATGCAGCAGGCCGTTGCGCGCCAGGCGCCGCCCCGCAGCGGACTCGCCCGGCCGAAGATGCGCTACGCTCACCAAGGCGGCATGAATCCGCCGATCATCGTCATTCACGGCAACGCGCTCGACGATATCCCGGCCGCCTACGTGCGCTATCTCGAGCGCAGCTTCATGGAGGCTTTCAAGCTTCAGGGCACGCCGTTGCGGATCCAGTTCCGGACCACGCAGAACCCCTTCGCGGCGCGGAACTGAGTGCGTTTGCGGAAACAACGGATTTCCACCCCCGGATTTGCCTGCATACTGCGATGTGGCGGTGCAGCATCAAATCCATTACATTCTTATAAACGGAAAAGACCGAGGACGAACCATGAGCAACAAAGGGCAACTTCTACAAGACCCGTTCCTGAACACCCTTCGCCGCGAGCACATCCCGGTGTCGATCTATCTCGTGAACGGGATCAAGCTCCAGGGGCAGGTCGAATCCTTCGACCAGTATGTCGTGCTGCTCAAGAACACCGTCACGCAGATGGTGTACAAGCACGCGATTTCCACCGTGGTCCCGGCGCGTCCGGTCGTCATCCAGCAGCAGGACGCCGGCGAGGGCAACACCTGATTACCCTGGCGGTAGTGCCGCGGCGGGCAGCGGGAGTCCCGCATGTTTGAGCGTCCCGCTTCGGGCGAGCGGGCGCTGCTCGTCCAGGTCGACCTCGGCCAGGGCGCGATCGACGAGCGGCTGTCCGAACTCAAGCTGCTGGTCGGCAGCGCGGGCGCCAGCGTCGAGGCCGTGGTGAGCGGCCGCCGCGGGGCGCCCGATCCCAAGCTCTTCGTCGGCAGCGGCAAGGTACAGGAGATCGCCGAGGTGCTGCGTGCGCACGAGGCCGACATCGTGATCTTCAATCACGCGCTGTCGCCGGGGCAGCAGCGCAACCTCGAGCGCGAACTCCAGTGCATGGTCATCGACCGTACTGCGTTGATCCTCGACATCTTCGCCCAGCGCGCGCGCAGCCATGAAGGCAAGCTGCAGGTGGAACTCGCCCAGCTCGAACATCTTTCGACGCGGCTGGTGCGCGGATGGACCCACCTAGAGCGCCAGAAGGGCGGTATCGGACTGCGCGGGCCGGGCGAGAAGCAGCTCGAAACCGACCGCCGCCTGCTCGGCAATCGGGTCAAGATGCTGAAGTCGCGCCTGGCGCAGATCGCCAAGCAGCGCAAGGTCAGGCGACGCGCCAGGGAACGCCGCGAGGTTCTCTCGGTCTCTCTGGTTGGTTACACCAATGCGGGCAAGTCGACGCTGTTCAATGCGCTGACGAAGGCGGGGGCGTTTGCCGCCGACCAGCTCTTCGCCACGCTCGACACGACCTCGAGACGGCTGTACGTGGGCGGGGCGAACGTCGTGCTGTCCGATACTGTCGGCTTCATCCGCGACCTTCCGCATGCTCTGGTGGCGGCCTTCCAGGCGACGCTCGAGGAGACCGCGCAGGCGGATCTGCTGCTTCATGTGGTGGATTCGGCGAGCGAGGACCGCGAGGCGCAGATCAACGCAGTCAATGCGGTACTGGGCGAGATCGGTGCCGCAGAAGTGCCGCAGGTGATGGTGTGGAACAAGATCGACCTCACCCGGGCCGCGGCGGCGGTCGAGCGGGATGGCTGTGATAAAATCAGGCGCGTTTTTTTGAGCGCCAGAACGGGCGAAGGCCTTGATATGCTGCGCGATGCGCTCGCTGAAGTGGCGCGGCAATCCTCCGGTGACAATGCCGCCCGGGAATCCGGTGCGGGCGAAGAACATCCTATTCAATTGTGATAACGGGCTCTCTAAATGTCACTTAACGACCCACGCTGGGGTGGCCAGGGCGGTAACGACGGCGATCGCGGCGAAGGTAATCGCGGCGACGGCAACCGCAACGGCAACCGCGACGGCAATCAGGGGCCGCCGGATCTCGAAGAGGTCTGGCGCGACTTCAATCAGCGCCTGTCTGGCATGTTCGGCGGCAAGCGCAGCCGCGGCGGCGGCTCGGGCGGCAGCGGAGGCGGCGGACCGCAGCTTCCCAATTTCTCGTTCAAGCAATTCGGCGGCGGAATCGGCGCACTGCTCGCGCTTGCCGCGGTGGTCTGGCTCGCGAGCGGTTTCTACACGGTGGATGCGAACCAGCGTGGCGTGGTGCTGCGCCTGGGCGAGTACGTGCAGACGACCGAGCCTGGCCTGCGCTGGCGCCTGCCCTATCCC
>JBFGUQ010000040.1:0-10453 GCA_041565515.1 Rhodocyclaceae bacterium
CGCCGCTTCATGCCACCCGAGAGCGTGCGCATGTTCGCGTTGGCCTTGGCGGTGAGATCCAGGCTGGCGAGGATTTCGTCGATCCAGTCGTCGTTGCCGCGTATGCCGAAGTAGCCCGACTGGATGCGCAGCAGCTCGCGTACCGAGAAGAACGGGTCGAACACCAGTTCCTGCGGCACCACGCCGAGCCGGCGACGCGCATTTCGATAATCGGCGACGACATCGCAGCCCATGACCTCGAGGCTGCCGCTGTCGGCTCGCACCAGGCCGGCGAGCGCCGAGATCAGCGTCGTCTTCCCGGCACCGTTGGGCCCGAGCAGGCCGAAGAATTCACCCTGCCCGATCTCGAGGTCGACGCCGCCGAGGGCCTTGAGCGCCCCGTAGTTCTTGGTGACGGCTTCGATTCGAATCGCCGGGACACCCATCAGCGCGACACCCCGGCGTCGGCCAGCAGCGCATCGATGCCGTACAGGGAAGCCAGGCTGGCCAGCCCCGGCGGCAGGTTGCGGACTTCGAAGCGGTGCGACGCGGCACGTGCGCTGCGCAGGCAGTCGAGCATCAGCGCCAGCGCCGCCGAATCCGCCTCGCCGACGGCGGACAGATCGAGCGCAAGGTCGCCCGCCGACGCCAGACGACGCGCCTCGACCAGCAGCGCCGGCACGGTCATCATGGTCAGCGCGCCCTCCGGGCGCAGCACCTCGACCGCCTCGCCAGCGCTCATGAGCGCGTCTGCTCCGCTGCCAGCGAACGGTTCTTGTCCTCGAGCGACCGGATCAGGCCGTCGATGCCGCCGTTGCGGATCTGGTCGGTGAAGCTACCCCGGTAGTTGGTGACCAGGCTCACGCCCGCGACCACGACGTCGAACACCTTCCAGCCGTCGGCGGTCTTTTCCAGCATGTAGTCGATGCCGATCGGCTGCGCACCCGCCTGCTTCACCTCGGTGCGCACCTGCACGCGGGTGTCACCGGAGGACATGCGGGTGGGCTTGAAGTCGATGACCTGGTCGCGGTACTGGGTCAAGGCATTCGAGTAGGTGCGCACCAGCAGCGTGCGGAAGGCCTCGGTGAGGCGGGACTGCTGCTCGGGCGCGGCCGACCGCCAGTCGCGGCCGACGGCGAGCATGGTCATGCGGCGGAAGTCGAAATGCGGCAGGACCTTGGCGTCGACCAGCGCGATGACGCGCTTGGTGTCGCCCGACTGGATCGCCTTGTCCTCGCGCACGATGGACAGCACCTCGTTGGTGACGTCGCGCACCAGGGTATCCGGCGCGCCGGCCTCGGCCGCCATGGCGCCGGGGCCGAAAGCCGCGGCAAGGATGCAGAAAAATACGATGAGTTTCTTCATGGGGAAATCCGCTTGATCAGTTGTTCTCTTCATAGATGGCGATCAGCGTCGGATCGCCGATCGCGGCGAGTTCGAGGTTCTGCAGCGCGGCGTTCGCGACGGCATCGAGGCCCTCGCCGAGCGGCGCCGCCGAGGCCTCGTCGAAATCTTCGTACACTCGCGGCGGTGAACCGTCAAAAACCTTGTAACGGCG
This sequence comes from Rhodocyclaceae bacterium, assembly GCA_041565515.1. Classification (GTDB taxonomy): domain Bacteria; phylum Pseudomonadota; class Gammaproteobacteria; order Burkholderiales; family Rhodocyclaceae; genus Thauera. Next base: position 1,538 of record JBFGUQ010000040.1, read on the forward strand.
TTGTTCGAGATAGAAGTCGCGCACGTAGCTGTATTTGTCCAGGGTGCCTTCCTCGAGCGTCTTCTCCGTGCCGAGCAGGGTCGAGCGCACATGGACGACGCGCAGCGCGGTCAGGCTGTTGCGCGTCGGGACGTGGTCGACGCCGAGCGGGTCTTCACCCACCATGTCCACCGGGAATGCCACCGCATCGCGCACGGTGCGCGGTCCGAACAGCGGCAGGACGAAATAAGGGCCCTCGCCGACGCCCCACCAGCCGAGCGTCTGGCCGAAGTCCTCGTCGTGCTTCGGAAAGCCCATCTCGGAGGCAACGTCGAGCAGGCCGAGAATGCCGAAGGTGGAGTTGAAGCCGAAGCGCATCAGGTCGCTGAGTCCATCGGCCACCTTGCCCTGCAGCAGGTTGTTCGCGCCGATCCAGGGGTCGCCCAGATTGCCGAAGAAGTTGCCCACCCCCCTGCGCACGAGATCCGGCATCACCGTATCGTAGACCTCGGCCGCCGGCTTGAGCACTGCCTTGTCGACGCGTTCGTTGAACGCGAACATCGCCCGGTTGTAGCCCTCGAGCGGGTCCTCGGGGTGGCCGGGCGTGCTCGCGCAGCCACTCAGCAGGACTGCCGCAACTACCGCCGTCATCAGGTGCCGGCTCGTGGGACGTGACTTGTTCTTCATTTTCGTCATCTCTGTCGAAGCATCGCTGCGGACGCGCGCCATCACTGCGCCGGCGTCTCCGCGGCGCGATTGAACATGAACTGGCCGATCAGCTTTTCGAGCACGACGGCCGACTGCGTGATCAGCACCCGGTCGCCGTCGTCGAGCATGGCCACGTCGCCACCCGGCTCGAGGCCGACGTATTGCTCGCCGAGCAGGCCCGCGGTGTTGATCGTCGCGATGGTGTCCTTGGGGAACTCGAAGCGACGGTCGATCTCGAGATCCACGACGGCGCGATAGACCTCCGAGTCGAAGCGGATGCCGGTCACGCGCCCCACCAGCACGCCGGCGCTCTTGACCGGCGCACGCACCTTTAGACCTCCGATATTGTCGAACGGTGCCTCCACGCGATAGGTCTCGGAGCTGTTGAGCCCGGAGAAGTTACCTACCTGCATGGCGAGAAAGACCAGCGCGCCGAAACCCAGCGCAACGAAAATGCCAACCCACAGGTCGAGCGTGGTACGACTCATCATTGACCCCGGAACATGAAAGAGGTGAGCACGAAATCGAGTGCAAGAATGGCGAGCGCCGAGGTGACGACGGTGCGGGTGATCGCGCGCGAAACGCCCTCAGCGGTCGGCTTGCAGTCGTAGCCCTCGAACACCGCGATCAGCGACACCGCAAAGCCGAAGACGACCGACTTGATGACGCCGTTCATGATGTCGTAGCGAAAATCGACCGCCGCCTGCATCTGCGACCAGAACGCGCCGTCGTCGACGCCGATGACGACGACCCCGATCAGCCAGCCGCCGAACACGCCCATCGCCGAGAACATCGCCGCCAGCAGCGGCATCGCGATCACCCCGCCCCAGAAGCGCGGCGCGACGACGCGGGCGATCGGATCGACCGCCATCATGTCCATCGCCTTGAGCTGCTCGGTGGTCTTCATCAGGCCGATCTCCGCCGTCACCGCCGAGCCCGCCCGGCTGGCGAACAGCAGCCCCGCCACCACCGGCCCGAGCTCGCGGGTGAGGGACAGGGCCACCAGCGTTCCCAGGGCATCGGCCGAACCGAAGCGCTGCAGCGTCTCGTAGCCCTGCAGGCCGAGCACCAGGCCGACGAACAGGCCGGAGACGATGATGATCAGCAGCGACAGCACGCCACTGAAGAAGACCTCGCGCACCGTCAGGTGCAGCCGGCGCAGCGCCTGTCCCGAATTCAGCAGCACCGCGACGAGGAAACGGCTGGCGAAACCGAGGCGCCAGATTCCGTCGATGCTCATCGCGCCGATGCGGCGCAGGACCTCGGCCAACCCGTTCATGTGCTCACCTCGCCGAGCAGGCCGTCGATCGGGCCGACCGGATAATGAAAGGGCACCGGCCCGTCTGCATCGGCATGGATGAACTGCTGCACGAAGGGATGGGCCGAGCGCCGGATCTCGTCCGGCGTACCCTGGGCGACGATGCCGCCGTCGGATACGAAATAGATGTAGTCGACGATCTCGAGCGACTCATGGACATCGTGCGTGACCATGATCGAACTCGCGCCCAGCGCATCGTTCAGGCGCCGGATCAATTGGCCGATGATGCCCAGCGAGATCGGGTCCAGCCCGGCAAAGGGCTCGTCGTACATGATCAGCATCGGGTCGAGCGCCACCGCACGCGCAAGCGCCACGCGCCGCGCCATGCCGCCCGACAGCTCGGCCGGAGAGAGCCTTGCTGCACCGCGCAAACCCACCGCCTGCAGCTTCATCAGCACGAGATCGCGGATCATGCTCGATGGCAGGCTGGTGTGCTCGCGCAGCGGAAAGGCGACGTTGTCGAATACCGACATGTCGGTAAACAGCGCCCCGAACTGGAACAGCATGCCCATGCGCCGGCGCAGGGCATACAGATCGCCGCGCGACATCTTTGCCAGGTCGCGGCCCTCGACCTCCACCGAGCCGGCACTCGCCCGCAACTGCCCGCCGATCATGCGCAACAGCGTGGTCTTGCCGCAGCCGCTGCCGCCCATGATCGCAACCACCTGGCCGCGATGCACGGTGAGGTCGATGCCGCGCAGGATCTCGCGCTCACCATAGGCGAAGCGGACGTTGCGCAGCGAAACGAGCGGGGGACCCAGGGAGTCGGGGTTGGGCACAGCGGCTACCGGCGATGAACGACCGCGCATTTTACCAGAGGCAGGAGCAAATCCCTCAGCGGTGTTGCAGTGCGGCAACGCAAGCAGTGATTGCCGCCTCCAAGCCCGGCAAAGCCTCGTCCGTCCGTCATCGGACCCCGCGATAATCCCAATAGCATTTTCAGAAAATCGCATTGACATATTTTCTTGCACGTAAAATGCGTATAGCATTGACTCACCCTGACACGGAACCGACGCCGCCGAGATGCACGCTGCCGCCGCAATGCTCGTCGTCACCCTGCTCACCGCCTGCGCTGCGCTGCCGCCCGGCGCACCGCCGCCGCGCGGACACCTCACCGCCGACGACGCCTCGATGCAGCAGCCGACACCGGCCCTTCCCGCGCAGGCCCCGGCTCCCGAGCAGGCCGCACCGCCTCCGCAGCCGCTCGGGCCGCAGGCGCGAGCCGCGCCCCCCGCCGAACCCGCACCTGCCGAACCCGCCGAGACCTATTCGGTCTCGGTGCACAAGATTCCGGTCGAGCAGCTGCTGTTCGCCATCGGGCGCGATGCAGGCCTCGATCTCGACCTTCACCCCGGCCTCGAGGGCAGCATCACCCTCAACGCCATCGAGCAGACCCTGCCCCAGTTGCTCGCCCGCATCGCGCGCCAGGGCAGCGTCCGCTTCGAGCTCAACGGCCGCCACCTCGTCGCGCGCCCCGACACCCCCTTCCTGCGCACCTACACCCTCGACTACGTCAATCTGAGCCGCAGCATGCGTGGCACGGTCGCCACCAGCACGCAGATCGCGACCAGCGGCTCGGCCATGGACGGCCGGCCCAGCACCGCCGGCAACGCCTCGGTGACGCAGATCGAGACCCGCGCCGACAACCACTTCTGGGAGACGGTCGAGGCCAACGTACGGGCGATCCTGGAAGACCATCGCCGCTTGCCCGGGCGCTGCACCGGCCAGGCCGCTGAAAGCTGCGCAGATGCGAGCGGCGACGTCATGATCAACCGCGAGAGCGGGGTGCTGATGGTGCGCGCCAACGCCCGCCAGCACGCCTACCTGCGCGCCTTCCTCGACCACATCCAGCAGGCCGCGCGTCGCCAGGTCATGATCGAGGCGACCATCGTCGAGGTCACGCTGGCCGACGGCTATCGCCAGGGAATCGACTGGACCCGTCTCGGCCTGCCCGGCTGGAGCGTGCGCCCGCGCGGCAGCGGCGACGCCGGCGCGGCCGTCGCCCCTACGCTGAGCTATGTGTCGGGCAATGTCGACCTGCGCCTCGAACTGCTCGAGACCTTCGGCACCGTCAAGGTGCTCTCCAGCCCTCGCCTGTCAGTGCTCAACAACCAGACGGCGATGCTCAAGGTCGTCGAAGAGGTCGTCTACTTCCTCGTCGAGGCCTCGACCACCGAGTACGACGATCGCGACCGCGAGAAGACCACCGCGAGCACCACGCCGCAATCCGTCTCGGTCGGCATGGTGATGTCGGTGACGCCGCAGATCAGCGCAGTGGGCGAAATCACCCTCAACGTGCGGCCGACGATCTCGGGCATCTCCGGCTTTCGCGACGACCCCAACCCCTCGCTGGGCAGCATCCCCAACCGGGTACCGCAGATCCGCACGCGCGAGATCGAGTCCGTGCTGCGCCTGCGCAGCGGCGAGATCGCCGTGCTCGGCGGGCTGATGGAGGACAAGCTCGACCACGACACCGGCCGCATCCCCTTCATCGGCGAGTTGCCGCTGCTCGGCGAGGCCTTCACCCGGCGCGACAACAACGTGCGCCGCACCGAATTGCTGATCTTCCTGCGCCCCCTGCTCATCGAGGACCCGAGCACGCACGGCGACTACCGCGGCTACGCCCGCCACCTGCCGGACGAGCACTTCCTCGCCACCGGTCCCTCCCCCGGGCAGCGCAATTTCCCCGATGTGCCGCTGCGCCCGGTACTCGACGCCGGCGTGCCCGCGCCGCGCCTGCTCGTACCCACGGCGCGGAGCGCGCAATGAACGCCCCCGGGCCGATCGGCCAGACCCTCCTCGCCGCCCGCCTGATCGGTGCCGACCAGTTGCGAATCGCGCTGCACGAGCAGCAACAGCGCCGGCAACCGCTCGGGCGGCTACTGGTCGAGCTCGGCTTCGTCAGCGAGTCGGCGCTGCGCGACGTACTCGCGGCGAGCGCCGGGCGACCGTGCGCCGAACTCGCCGGCATGCTTGCCGACCCGGCCGCACTGGCGCTCGTGCCGGCGGAACTCGCCCGCCGCCACCGCTTGCTGCCGCTCGCGTTCGACACTGCCGGCCGGCAACTCGTCGTCGCCCTGGCCGACCTCAACGACGTCGTCGCCTTGGACCGGCTGCGCAGCCACCTGCCCGCCGACATCCGAATCGACATGCGCCTGGCCGGCGAATCCGAGCTGGCGCGCGCAATCGACCACCATTACGGACAGCCCAACACGATCGACGACATCGTGCACGAGATCGAGCGCCGCAGCGGCCGCGGCGGCCCTGCGCCGGCTCGTGCCGGCCTGGGCGACACGCAGCCCGTGGTGCGACTCGTCGACGCCCTGCTCGCCGACGCCGTGGCGCGCGGGGCATCGGATCTGCACCTCGAGCCCGAGGCCGGCTTCCTGCGCATCCGACTTCGCATCGACGGCACGCTGCGTCAGGCGCGCTCCCTGCACAAGTCCTACTGGCCCGAGATGGCGGTGCGCATCAAGGTCATGGCCGGCCTCGACATCGCCGAGGCGCGCACCCCCCAGGACGGCCGCTTCACGCTGGCGATCGGCGGCCGCGCCGTGGACTTCCGCGTCTCGACGCAGCCCACGCTGCACGGCGAGAACATCGTCCTGCGCGTGCTCGACCGCGACAAGGGCATCGTTGCGCTCGACGGCCTCGGCCTCAGCACGGCGCAGCGCAGCGCGCTCGAGCGCATGCTGGCGCGCCCGGAAGGCCTGATCCTCGTCACCGGCCCAACCGGCAGCGGCAAGACGACCACGCTGTACTCGGTGCTCAATCACCTCAACACCGAGGCGGTCAACATCATGACGCTGGAGGATCCGGTCGAGTACCCGCTTCCGCTGATCCGCCAGACCCCGGTCACCGAGGCCTCGCGCCTGGGCTTTGCCGATGGTGTGCGCGCCCTGCTGCGGCAGGACCCGGACCTTATCCTGGTGGGCGAGATCCGCGACGCCGACACCGCCGAGATGGCGCTGCGCGCGGCGCTCACCGGCCATCAGGTGTTCGCCACCCTTCATGCCAATTCGGCCCTCGGCGCCCTGCCGCGCCTGCTCGACATCGGCATCCGGCCCGAATTGCTGGCGGGCAACCTCATCGGCGTGCTCGCCCAGCGCCTGGTGCGCCGCCTGTGCCCCGGCTGCCGCGAACCCGTCGAACCCTCGCCGCGGCAGTTGCGCCTGCTCGGCCTGTGGCCACGGCCGGGCACGAACCCACCGCCGATCCATCGCGCCACCGGCTGCCCGCGGTGCGACTTCCAGGGCTACCGCGGACGGCTCGCGATCATGGAGCTGCTGCGTTTCGACCCCACGCTGGATGAGCTGGTCGCGCGCCGTGCCAGCCCCGGCGCGCTGCGCGACGCCGCGCGCGCCGGCGGCCATCGCAGCCTCGCCGAGGACGGCGCGCGGCGCGTCCTCGACGGCAGCACCTCGCTGGAGGAACTGGCGCGAGTGGTGGACCTCAGCGATCGCATGTTCGGCGACGGCGGCGAAGCGGGCAAGGCAGGAGAGCCATGATCCGCTATCGCTACCGCGCGATGCAGGCCGACGGCCGCCCGGTGCGCGGCGAACTGGATGCCGAGCACGCAGCCGACCTCGAAGCGCGCCTGCGCGCTCTCGGCCTGGTCTTCATCAACGGCGAGGCGCTGCCTGCCGGCCGCCGACTGCGGCGCAGCGTTCCGCGACGCGAACTGATCCATTTCTGCTTCCATCTCGAGCAACTGGTCGGCGCCGGCGTGCCGGTCTTCGAAAGCCTCGCCGAACTGCGCGACGCCACCCGCCACCCGCGCCTGCGCGAGATCGTCGCCACCGTCCTCGCCGATATCGAAGCCGGCAAGCCCCTGTCGCAGGCGGCTGCCCGCCACCCCGCCGTATTCTCCCGGGTGTTCGTCTGCCTGCTCGAGGCCGGCGAACAGTCCGGGCACTTGCCCGAGGCGATCAGGGACATCGGCGCGATGCTCGCGCGCGAGGAGGAACTCGCGGCCCATGCCCGGCAGGTCGCCATCTATCCGCTAGTCGTCGGCAGCATCCTGGCGGTGGCGCTCGTCATGGCGCTCGTGCACGTCGTCCCCGAACTGGAAAAGCTGTTTCGCAGCATGGGCCAGGCGCTGCCGCTGCAGACGGTCGCGCTGGTCGCGCTGTCGCGTGCGGTCGCGGGCGGATGGTGGGCGATGCTGCTGGTGGCGCTCTTGCTCGCCGCGGCGCTGCGCCTGGCGCTTGCGCGTTCGAGCGCCCTGCGCATCCGCTGCCACGCCCTGCTGCTCGAGCTGCCGCTGGTCGGCGAGATCCGCCGCAAGCTCGCGCTCGCCCGCTTCGCCGCGCTGTTCGCCACCCTCTACGCCGCCGGCATCACGGTGATCGAGGCGCTGCGCGCCACCGAGGACGTCACCGGCAACCTGGCGCTGCGCGCGGGCCTGCGCCTGGCGACCGCGCGCATCGAACAAGGCCAGCGCGTATCCAGTGCCTTCGAGTCGGTCGGCGTCTTCCCGCCACTGGTCGCGCGCATGCTCCGGGTCGGCGAGCAGACCGGCGCACTGGATCGCGCGCTCGGCAATGTCGCCGAGCTGTACAGCCGCGATGTTCGCGACGCGATCGCGCGCCTGCAGGGCGCGATCGAACCGACGCTGACCGTCCTGATGGGCGGCCTCCTGCTGTGGATCGCGACCGCCGTGCTGGGGCCGATCTACGACATCATCACCCGCCTGCCGGCCTGAGACATGGCGCGATCGCCCTGCCTGCTGCGACTCGACTCGAATGGCCTGGACGCATGGCATATGCATGGACGGACGCTCGATCGGAGCGCCGAATTCGGCGTCGGTGCCGAGCATGAGTTCGCCGCTTGGCTCGCCCGTCAGCCGGCCCGCCAGCGCTACCGCCTCCTCGTCGACCTCGCCGAGGAAGGCTTCGAGGTCGAGGACATCCCGCGCGTGCGCGGCGCCGACCGGCGCGCCCTGCTGGCCCGACGGCTCGCACACCACTTCCCGGAGCCGGGCCTCGCCGCCGCGGCTTCGCTCGGCAGGCTTCCCGCTGCGCCGCACCTCGAGCGCGTGCTGCTGCACGGCCTGACCCGCCCCGGCCTGCTCGCGCCCTGGCTCGCCGCGCTCGAGGACGCCGCCACCCGGCTCGACGCCGTGGTCCCGGCCGCCGCGCTGCTCGGATTGCTCGCGCCGCCGGCGCTGCGCGAGCGCGGCAGCTTTCTGCTGGTGAGCTTCGGCCGCAGCGGCACCCGCCTGAGTCACTTCGAGGACGGTCGCCTGCGCTTCTCCCGCCTCGTCGCCGGCCCGGGCGCCCTCGCGGGCGCAGACGAGGCCGCCTGGCCGGCCGAGGTGGTTCGCACCCGCAGCTACCTCGCGGCCCAGACGGGCCGAAGTGCCGACGCCGAGCTGCCGGTAATCGTGCTCGCCCGCAGCACGACGGTCGGAAACACCGGCATCGCCGGGCTGCGCAGCGTCGATCCCGCCAAGCTGTGGCGCCTGCCGGCGGCGACCGCAGCGGCCAATGCCGACGATCTGGGGCCGACACTGCTCTGCTCGCTCGCCCGCGCACCGCGGCACATCGCCTGGCCGACCTGCACGTCCGCCAAAGCAGCGGCGCCGAGCCGCTGGCGGCCTGCGATCCCGGCAGCCGGCGGCGCGTTCTTCGCCTGCTGCCTCGCGCTCGCGGCGATGCGCTGGGCCACGATCGATGCGCTCGCGCGCGACAGCGCCGAACGCGAGCGCGCGCTTCGCACCGCGATCGCCGAGCTTGCCGAGCTGCAATCGAAGCACGATGCCCTGCCCCTGCCGCCACGGACCTTGATCGACGTGGTGACGGCCCTCGATCGCGAGCATGCGGCCGCGAACGATCCGGCCGTGATCCTGCGCGCCGTCGCCGATCGGCTCGAATCCGTGCCCGGGCTTCGGCTCGAGCGCCTGAGCTGGC
>JBFGUQ010000041.1:0-10429 GCA_041565515.1 Rhodocyclaceae bacterium
CGTCGCGCCGGCCAGCTCTATTCCGAACTGCGCTACGCGCGCATCGAGGACATCCTCGAGCGCGGGCTGCATCAATACCTGACAACTTTCATGGATCGCATCTACGAGATCGGCGAAGGCATCAGCCGCGACTTCCTCGCTGTGACGCAGCGGGCCGCCTGAGCCTGGGCCGTTGCCGGATCGCGCGTCCACGGTCCGGCAACGCATGCGTTGCGGTGGCGGTGCGGAGTCGACCGCGCGCCCGCATGGGCTTGTCGTGCAGCGTGTCGGATCGTCCCGTGGCGCGGCGCGCGCCCCCGCAGCCTGCGCGACCCCCGTCGCGCCATGCGCCCAAACGTGCCTCGGCAATCAAATAACGAAATCATCGGAGTTCCCCCAGTGTCCATCCACGTCGCCCTGAATCACGTCACCCATTACAGCTACGACCGACCGGTCAAGCTCGGGCCGCAGGTCATCCGCCTGCGCCCCTGCCCGCATGCCCGCACCCGCATCCTGTCCTACAGCCTCAAGGTCGGCCCCGAGCAGCACTTCATCAATTGGCAACAGGATCCTCAGGCCAACTGGCTCGGACGCTTCGTGTTCCCGGAGCCCACGCGCGAGTTCCGCGTCGAGGTCGACCTGGTTGCCGAGATGTCGGTGATCAACCCGTTCGACTTCTTCCTCGAGCCCTATGCAGAGGAAGTGCCCTTCGAGTACGAAGCCTGGCAGCGCCACGAACTCGCGCCCTACCTCTACAAGCTGCCGCTCACCGACGGCAGCGCGCCGCTGTTCAAGGCCTGCCTCGACGGCATTTCGCGCGAACCCCTGCGCAGCGTCGATTTCCTTGTCGCCCTGAACCAGCGCGTGCAGCAGGCCGTCGGTTACACCATCCGCCTCGAGCCCGGCGTCCAGACGCCCGAGGAGACCCTGCAAAAGGCCTCCGGCTCGTGCCGTGACTCGGCCTGGCTGCTCGTGCAGCTTGCGCGCCACCTCGGCCTCGCCGCCCGCTTCGTGTCCGGCTATCTGATCCAGCTCAAGGCCGACGTCAAGAGCCTGGACGGCCCCTCCGGGCCCGAAGCCGATTTCACCGACCTGCATGCCTGGGCCGAGGTCTACCTTCCGGGTGCCGGCTGGATCGGCCTTGATGCCACCTCCGGCCTCTTTGCCGGCGAGGGGCATATTCCGCTCGCCTGCTCGCCGGAACCATCCTCCGCAGCGCCGATCAGCGGCGCGGTCGACAAGGCCGAGGTCGAGTTCAGCCATCACATGAAGGTCACCCGCATCAAGGAGGCCCCGCGCGTCACCAAGCCCTACACCGAGGAGCAATGGGCCGCGATCGAGGCGCTCGGTCACCGTGTGGACGAGGATCTCGCCGGCATGGACGTGCGCCTGACGATGGGCGGCGAGCCGACCTTCGTGTCGGTGGACGACCCCGATGGCGCCGAGTGGAACACCGATGCGCTCGGGCCGACCAAGCGCGTGCTCGCCGCCGATCTCTTCCGCCGCCTGCACGACAGGTATGCGCCCGAGGGCCTGATGCACTTCGGCCAGGGCAAGTGGTACCCGGGCGAGCAGCTGCCGCGCTGGAGCCTGAACTGCTTCTGGCGCAAGGACGGCGAGCCGATGTGGAAGGACCGGCGACTGATCGCCAGCGAGAAAACCGACTACCACGTCACCGCGTCACATTCGCAGCGCTTCCTCGCGCGTGTGGCCGAAAACCTCGGCCTCGATGCGGCGCGTGTCTTCCCCGCCTTCGAAGACGCCTTCTACTACCTGTGGCGCGAGCGCAAGCTGCCGGCCAACGTCGATCCCTTCGACGCCCGCATGGACGACGCCCTCGAGCGCGCGCGAATGATGAAGGTGTTCGACGAGGGCCTGACCGCCACCGTCGGCCATGTCTTCCCGGTGATGAAGAACAAGGCCGGGCGCTGGCAGACCGGCTCGTGGTTCCTGCGCAGCGAGCGCTGCTACCTGGTGCCGGGCGACTCGCCGCTCGGCTTTCGCCTGCCGCTCGATTCGCAGCCCTGGGTCTCCAAGGCCGACTATCCTTACATGCCGCCGCCCGACCCGACCCAGGCGTTCGCGCCGCTGCCCACGCCTGCCGAGATCCGTGCCCAGTTAGGTGCCCTGCGCGGGGCCGGCATGGAACCTCAGCCGTCGATCTCCACCTGGGAGGGTGCCCAGGGCGACGGTGCAGGCGGCGTGGGTGGTGCTGCCGCCGGCGTCGGCACCGGCACTTACGCGACCGACCAGGCGGGCGACCGCGCGCCGGCGCCCAAGGAGTCGGCGTCCTGGATCAGCCGACCCGCGCTGTGCGCTCAGCCGCGCGATGGCCGGCTGTACGTGTTCATGCCGCCGACCGAGAGCCTGGACGACTACCTCGAACTGCTCGCCGCGGTCGAGGACGCCGCCGCAGCCCTCGAGCAGCCGGTGATCATCGAAGGCTACGAGCCGCCGTCCGACCCCCGCATGGCGAACTTCCGCGTCACCCCCGACCCGGGCGTGATCGAAGTGAATATCCACCCCGCGGCGTCCTGGGACGAGCTCGTCGATCGCACCACCCACCTGTACCAGGTCGCACACGAGACGCGACTGAGCACCGAGAAGTTCATGGTCGACGGCCGCCACACCGGCACGGGCGGCGGCAACCACTTCGTGCTGGGGGGCGCCACCCCGGTGGATTCCCCCTTCCTTCGCCGCCCCGACCTGCTCAAGAGCCTGATCGCCTACTGGCACAATCACCCCAGCCTGTCCTATCTGTTCTCCGGCCTCTTCATCGGACCGAGCAGCCAGGCGCCACGGGTGGACGAGGCACGCAACGACAGCCTCTACGAGCTCGAGATCGCGTTCCGCCAGATCGCCGCCCCGGCCACGCGCGGCGATCAGCTCGTCCCGCCCTGGCTCATCGACCGCCTGCTGCGCAACCTGCTGATCGATGTCACCGGCAACACCCACCGGGCCGAGTTCTGCATCGACAAGCTGTATTCGCCCGACGGCTCCACCGGACGGCTGGGACTGCTCGAATTGCGGGCCTTCGAGATGCCGCCGCATGCGCGCATGAGCCTGGCGCAGCAACTCCTGCTGCGCGCCCTGGTCGCGCGCTTCTGGCAGACGCCCTACGAGCCGGCGCGGCTCGCGCGCTGGAGCACCGAACTGCACGACCGCTTCATGCTGCCGCATTTCATCGAGCAGGACTTCCGCGACGTCATGGAAGAGATGCAGGCGGCCGGCTACCCGATGCAGGCGGAGTGGTTCGCACCGCACCTCGAGTTCCGCTTCCCGCGCCACGGCGACTTCGCCGTTCGCGGCATGGCGTTGGAGCTGCGCCACGCCCTCGAGCCCTGGCATGTGATGGGTGAGCAGGGCGCGGCCGGCGCCACCGTGCGCTTCGTCGATTCATCGGTCGAGCGCCTGCAGGTGAAGGTCAGCGGCATGGCCCCGGACCGCTACGTGTTGACCTGCAACGGCGTGCCGGTGCCGTTGCAGCCCACCGGCGTCGTCGGCGAATTCGTCGCCGGCGTGCGCTACCGCGCCTGGCAACCGCCGAACTGCCTGCACCCGAACATCCCGGTGCAGGCGCCGCTGGTGTTCGACCTGGTGGATACCTGGTCGCAGCGCTCGCTCGGCGGCTGCCAGTACCACGTCGTGCATCCGGGCGGGCGCAGTTTCGACACCTTCCCGGTCAACGCCTTCGAGGCCGAGAGCCGGCGCCTGGCGCGCTTCTTCCGCCTCGGCCACACGCCGGGGACGATGCAGGTGCCGATGCCGACGCCGAACGCGGAGCACCCGTTCACGCTCGACCTGCGTCGCCCGTGAGAAGCGCCACGGGACGGGCGATCGGCCTGTCCCGCGGCGGCAATCCGCCCCCCGCCGTCACCTTTGACACACGTGGGGGCGGGGCAAGAGGCTACACTTGAGTCCCCTGCCGGTTCGGTCCGGCGTCTCCGTACCTGGTTTGTCCATGGCCAGCAACCTGCTTACCTCCTACGCCTGCGCCGCCGACCGCTACGACGAGATGCTCGACGAGAACGGCGAGGTGCGTCCGCACTGGAAGCTGCTGTACGGCCAGCTGGAGTCGGCCTCGGCCGCGGGCATGAGCCGGCGCGTCCAGTTCGCCGATCGCCGCATCCAGGAAGACGGCGTGGCCTACAACGTCTATGCCGACCCCAAGGGCCAGGAGCGCCCATGGGCCATGGATCCGCTGCCGCTGATCATCCCCGCGCAGGAGTGGCGTGGCATGGTGGCGGCGGTGACGCAGCGCGCGCGGCTGCTCAACGCGATGCTGTCCGACCTCTACAACGGTCAGACCCTGCTCGCCGATGGCCTCCTGCCGCCGGCGCTGGTCTTCGGGCAGCACGGCTTCCTCTGGCCGTGCCTCGGTGCGCGCCCGCCGGGCTCGGTCTTCCTCCACCAGTACGCGGTCGACCTCGCCCGCTCGCCCGACGGCAAGTGGTGGGTAATCGGCGACCGCACGCAGGCGCCATCGGGCGCCGGCTACGCGCTGCAGAACCGGCTCATCGTGTCGCGCGTGTTCCCCGAGCTGTTCCGCGACATGCGGGTGCAGCACCTGGCCTCCTTCTTTCGCGAGCTGCAGGACAGCCTGGAGCACTGGGCGCCGATCGAACCGGGCGAGCGTCCGCTGATCGTGCTGCTCACGCCGGGCCCCTACAACGAGACCTATTTCGAGCACGCCTATCTCGCGCGCTACCTGGGCTACCCGCTGGTCGAGGGCCAGGACCTGACCGTGCGTGGCGATACCGTCTACCTCAAGACGCTCACCGGCCTCAAGCGGGTCCATGTGATCTACCGCCGCCAGGACGACGACTACTGCGACCCGCTCGAACTCCGCGGGGATTCGGCCCTGGGCGTGCCCGGCCTGCTGGTGGCGGTTCGCGCGGGCCGGGTGCTGGTGTCGAACGCGCTCGGCTCGGGCCTGCCCGGCTCCGGGGCGATCATGGGCTTCCTGCCCGCGATCGCCCGCCGCCTGCTGGGCGAGGAGTTGCTGATGCCCTCGGTGGCGACCTGGTGGTGCGGTGAGGCGCCCGCCCGCGAGTACGTGCTGGAAAATTTCGACAAGCTGGTGATCAAGGGCGCCTATCCCACGCAGCGCTTCGAGCCCTTGTTCGGCCGCGAGCTGCACGGCAGCGCACGCGCCGAGATGGTGCGGCGCATTCGCGCGCGGCCGCAGGCCTACGTCGCGCAGGAGATGGTGAACCTGTCCCAGGCGCCGATATGGAGCCGCGAGCAGGACCAGCGCCTGCTCGCGCGCAGCGTCGGCCTGCGCGTCTATGCGGTGGCCACACCGCAGGGCTACCAGGTGATGCCCGGCGGCCTGTCGCGCGTGGCGGGGGGGTCGAACGCCCTCGTGCTGTCGATGCAGCGCGGCGGTGCAGCCAAGGACACCTGGGTGCTGGCCGACGGCCCGGTGAGCACCTTCAGCCTGCTCAAGCGCGTGCTCGGCGCACGCGACCTGGTGCGCAGCGGCAGCAACCTGTCCTCGCGCGTGGTCGAGAACCTGTTCTGGTTCGGGCGCTACGCCGAACGCTTCGACAACGCCGCCCGCCTGCTGCGGGTTGCCGTGTCGCGCTTCATCGACAACGCCGGCGAGACGACGCCAGACCTGGAGGCAGTGGTCGAGTTGTGCATCCTCGCCGGCATCGTCGAGCCCGGTCGCAAGGAGGAGGACGATCCCTGGGTGCCGGTCGGCACGCGGCTGAGCGCCGCCATCTTCGATACGAGCGCGGCAAGCAGCCTGGCAAGCATGATCCGCCAGGTGTTGTGGTCGGCCTCGCAGTTGCGCGAGCGCCTGTCGCTGGACCACTGGCATTCGCTCAACCGGCTGCAGGGCGACCTGGAGATCGCCAAGGGGGTGCGTCCGGCACTGGGCGAGACGCTGATGTTCCTCGACCGCGTGCTGCAGGTGTCGTCGTCCCTGACCGGTTTCTCGATGGACAACATGACGCGCGACAATGGCTGGCGCTTCCTCGTCGTCGGCCGCCGCATCGAGCGCCTGGCCTTCCTCTCCGCCGCGCTCGGCGACTTCCTCACCAGCTATCCGAAGCAGCGGGATCTGGGCCTGGACTGGTTGCTGGAGCTGACCGACAGCATCATCACCTATCGTTCGCGCTACTCGCGCCAGCCGGAATTGCTGCCGGTGGTCGATCTGGTCGTTTTCGACGAGAGCAACCCGCACGCGGTCATCTTCCAGCTCCAGGCGCTGTTGCGCTACGTCGAACGCCTGGCCAGGGAGGTGGGCGAGATCCCGGTCGACGCCTTGCTCGCCGAGGAGGAGATCCTGCGCAACTTCGATCTGGCAGACCTCGAGGCCACTCCCGACGAGGCCTGCGCTGCCCTCGCCGAGCATCTGGTCCGGCTGGAGGGCGCAGCCTATGCACTGTCCGATCTGCTCGGCATGCGCTTCTTCACCCATGTCGACGTGGTCAGTCACCAGATCCTGGCAACCTGAACCATGGCCCGCTACCACGTCCTGCACGAAACCCGATACGACTATGGTTCGGCGGTCTCGCTGTCGCAGCAGATGCTGCACCTGATCCCGCGCGAATGCGCCTGGCAGGTTTGCAGGTCCTTCGAACTCGAGATCGAGCCGGTACCGTCCTGGAGCCACCGCGGCGAAGACGCCTTCGGCAATCCGGTGGAGTGGGTCGCCTTCCACCAGCCGCACGACAACCTGCATGTCCGCGCCGAAATGGACGTCGACGTCAGGCCGCATCGGGTCACCTCGCTCGTCGCCGCGCCGGCCTGGGACGAACTGGCGGACCGCCTGGCCTACAGGGGGGGCAAGCCGCCGCTTGCGGCCGACCTCCTGGCCAAACGCTTCCGCTTCGAGTCGCCGCACGTCCGCGTCAAGCACGAACTCGGGCTCTTTGCCGAGGACTGCTTCGCCCCGGGGGTGGGTGTGCTGGAGGCGGCGCGCGCCCTGATGGAGAAGATCTACACCGAGTTCGAGTTCGACCCCGAAGCCACCACGGTCGCCACGCCGGTGCTGGAGGTGCTGGAGAAGAAGAAGGGCGTGTGCCAGGATTTCGCCCACGTGATGATCGCCTGCCTGCGCGCGAAGGGCATTCCGGCGCGCTACGTCAGCGGCTACCTGCTCACCCACCCGCCGCCGGGGCAGCCGCGCATGGTCGGTGCCGATGCCTCGCACGCCTGGGTCGCGGTCTATGCGCCCGGCACCGAGCACGGTTGGGTGGATTTCGACCCCACCAACAACCTGCTGCCGGACACCCAGCACATCACCCTGGCCTGGGGGCGCGACTTCAGCGACGTGTCGCCGCTTCGCGGCGTCATCCTCGGCGGCGGGGGCCACGAACCGGAGGTCGAGGTCACGGTCACGCCCCTGGCCGACTGAGCGCTGCGCCGGCACGCGCTCGCCGCCGTGCCGCCGGCGGGCGCACCGGGGGCGGCTTGTGGCGCGCGGGAACGAAACAGCGGATCGCCCCTCCAAGGCCGCGTGGATACCCTTACTCATGCCCTTTCGGGCGCCCTCGTCGGCCGCGTGCTGGCGCGGCGGCGTCCCTCGTCTGCCGCACACGACCCGGATTCCCGCCGCGACGCTCCGCCGCCGTGGCAGTTCGTCGTCGCCGGCACGGTCGCCGCGACCTTCCCCGATCTGGATTTCGTCCTCGGCTACGTCTCCGAACTCACGTATCTGCGCGGCCATCGCGGCGTGACCCACTCGCTGCTGCTGTTGCCGCTGTGGGGCCTGCTGCTGGCATGGCTGCTGGCGCGCTTCTGGCGGCGGGGCGGTCGTCCGGGGCCGGACTGGCGGGCGCTCTACGGCGTGGTCTGCGGTGCGCTCCTCATCCACATCCTGGGCGACCTCATCACCCAGTTCGGCACCATGGTCCTCGCGCCCTTTTCCGACCGGCGCTTCGGCTGGGGCACCACCTTCATCATCGACCTGGGCTTCACCGGCATCATCGTCGCGGGACTGCTCGCCAGCGCGCTGTGGCGCCGCAGCCGCGTGCCCGCTGCGCTGGCGCTGGCGCTGCTCGCCGGCTGGGTCGGGCTCGGCGCCGTGGGGCGCGGCGAGGCGATCGACGCGGCTCGCGCCTACGCGGCGGCGAACGGTATCGACGTCGTTTCGGTGGATGCCGTACCCCGGCCTGCCTCGCCCTTCAACTGGACCGCGATCGTCTTCGACGGCGAGCGCTACCACTACGCCAATCTCAACACCCGCCGCAGCGAAGCGCTCGTGGCCACCGAAACGGACACCTTCATCCGGCGCTTCTCCGCGCCCTACTTGCCGGTAGCGATGGCGAAGTGGGAGGTGCGCGAGCGCTTCGGCGATGATGGCATGCGTGCGCTGGCGACGACGGTATGGAATGCGGAGGATTTTGCCTTCTACCGCTGGTTCGCGATGTTTCCGGTGCTCGATCATGCCGAGAACGGCCCCGGCGGCCAGCTCTGCGCCAGCTTTTCCGACCTGCGCTTCGTCACCCCGGGCCGCGACCAGGTCCCGTTCCGCTATGGCCTGTGCCGGGCGGGGGCGGGCTGGCGGCTGTTCGAGCACGCCGTCGGTGGCAAGCGCTGGATCGAGATGAATTGAGTCGCGTGGTGCACGCCCCGCGGGGGCAGCCCCCTCTGTCCCAACCGGGTCGGCACCGTTGCCGGGGACACCGGCAGGACCCATCGCGCCCGGTCCGTTCGGCCGTGATCGAGCACCGCGGAAATCCCCTCCTGCAGGCGGCCCCTTACAACTGATTACCCGCTGGAACAGCGCTTCGCCGCGGACTGTCTTATGGTGGCGGAGCTGGACGACCCTCGCTCCTTCGTCCTCACTGCACTCCCCGCTTCCAACCCGATACTGCCGAGGATTACCCGATGACGCTCAAGTGGCACCGCTGGAGCCCGCCCTTGCTCGCGGCCCTGTCCGTCGCCGGATGCGTCGTCGCGCCGGCGGAGCCGTATTCGTACTACGAGGACGAGGTGCTCATCGTCGCGCCGCCGCCGAGGGTGGAATATCGCGGATATCCACCGGTGGTCGGCTACGTCTGGATCGATGGCTACTGGAACTGGAGCGGTCGCCGCCATGACTGGGTCCCCGGGTACTGGGCGGCGCCGCATCATCGCCATCCACCGCCGGCGGCCCGCCATCCGGAGCGAGAACGCGAGCGTGAGCGCGCTCAGCGCCATGAGCGCGAGTGGCGAGCGGAGCAGGCGCGGGAGTTCGAGCGCCAGCGCGAACGCCGACTCGCCGCCGAGCGTGAGCGCGAGCTGGCAAGTGAGCGGGAACGTGGAACCGCGCGATCGCACGAGCGTCAGCGCGATCGCGACGCTGCCTACGAGAGGGATCGCCACCGCGAGCGCGAGGCCAGGCCCCCGGCGGACAGGCGGAACGACGTCGAGCGACACCTGGAACGGGGTCGGGATCGCGATCAGGGAGGACGTGGTGAAGTTCGGCGGTCGTGGGATCGGGATCGGGAGCCGGGCATGGACCGCGGCCGCGGACCGGTGTCCGGAGCCGATCGCCCGGGCGAGTCAGCGCGAACGCCGGGCGTGGAGCGCGACCGTGACCGCGACCGCGAGAGAGGGAGAAGCCGCGACGGCGGGCGTGAGGGTGGCCGGGACGAGCGGCAGGAACGAAGCCCCTAGGGGGTCTGGTTCATCAGATCCCGCATCGCTGTCTGGAACACGCGCACCACCCGGTCGCGATCGAGATCGGGATTGCGAATGCTGCGGCTCAGCAGGCCTTCGAACATCGCCGCCATCACCTCGGTCAGCGCCTGCAGCGTCGCGTCGTCGTCATGATGGCCGGAGGCCTCGCGCACCGCGCGCAGCGTCTCCGCGAGGCTCGCCCGACAGGCGTGGTCGGCGTCGCGCACGATCTCGGCCACCCGCGGGTTGCGCGCGGCCTCGGCGACGATCTCGAGCTTGAGTCCGGCGGTGGCCGGATCCAGCTTCTCCTCGACCCCGCTGGCCACGCAGCCGATCATTGCCTCCTGCACGTTGCGCGCGGCACGGAACCCCGCGGTGAGCGACAGGAAGCGTTCGAGATCCTGCGCCACGATCGCGGCGATGATCGCTTCCTTGTTGTCGAAGTAGTGATAGATGTGGCCCGCGCTCATGCCGGCCGCCTTGGATATCTGCGCGATGCTGGCGCCGTGGAAGCCATGGCTGCGAAAGCAGTCCGCCGCCGCGGCCAGGATCTGCGCCCGGCGCGTTTCGGCGCGGGAACTCTCGCTGGAAGAGGAAAGGGGTTCGGGCATCGGCGGCGTCTCCGGGGCGGTGTCGATCATGTTCTTCATTGCGCGGACTCAATCGATCTTGCGCTGCAGCAAATCCTAACATAGAATGAGCGTTCAATCTAGAATGAACATTCTAACTTGCAGGACGCAAGTCCCTCACGAGGGGGCTATCCGTCATCTGCCCGAACCACCAGAGGCCTTCGATGAAAATCAAACGATCCCGGTTGCTCGCGCCGGCCAGC
>JBFGUQ010000042.1:0-10414 GCA_041565515.1 Rhodocyclaceae bacterium
CGCGCGCCGACAGCAAGGACTCGATCGCCCCGAGCAGGGCGATGGTGACGGCGGGCGCGATGAGCTTGCCGAGTTCGCTCAGCGACAGCTCGGGCAGGCCGAATTCGGGGATGTCCCGCGGGATGCCGCCGAAGCGGCTGCCGATGGTGTCGATCGGCAGGCCGACGAGGGCATTGATCGTGGTCAGCAGGATCAACACCGCCAGCGGCGCGGGCAGGCGACGCATCCACGCCACGTCCGCCGCCTTGCGGTTCCACGCCAGCAGCGCGCCGAGCGACACGACTGCGACCGCCACCGTCGGCAGGTGCAGCGTCGGCAGCGCTGCGTAAAGGGCTTCCATCTTGGCGAAGAACTCCCCCGGCAGATCGTCGATCTTCAGGCCGAGGAAATCCTTGATCTGGGAAATGAAGATCACCACCGCGATGCCGTTGGTGAAGCCGATCACCACCGACAGCGGGATGAAGCGGATCATGCTCCCCAGGCGCAGCGCGCCCATGGCGAACAGCATCACGCCCGACATCATCGTGGCGATGAGCAGGTTCTGCACGCCGTGGTCGACGACGATGGCGTAGATGATCGGGATGAAGGCGCCGGTGGGGCCGCCGATCTGGACCCGCGAACCGCCCAGCAACGAGATCAGCAGGCCGGCGACGATCGCCGTCCAGATGCCGGCGGTGGGCGACAGGCCGCTGGCGATCGCGAAGGCCATCGCCAGCGGCAGCGCGAGGACGCCGACGGTGACGCCGGCGGAGAGGTCGTTGCTGAAGGCAGCCCGGTCGTAGCCGGGCAGGGTGTCAAGGATCCTGGGTCGAAACCTGAGCTTCATGGTGTCTCCGCAAATTCGGTTTGCTTGCCTGATGCAGGCCGCGCATGGTCCGGGGCGGAGACGGTCGCCCGTGGCCGATTCGCCGGTGGGCGATCCAGCGCTTCGAGGGCGTGAGGGGCATCGGCTTACTTGACCCGCATGCCCGGCGCGGCGCCGCCGTCGGGCGACAGGATGTACAGCCCGGCGGTCTTGCCGTCGCCATCGGAGGCGGCGAGGACCATGCCCTCGCTCAGGCCGAACTTCATCTTGCGTGGCGCGAGGTTGGCGACCATCACGGTCAAGCGGCCGACCAGCGCCGCCGGATCGTAGGCGGACTTGATGCCGGCGAACACCTGGCGCGGACGTTCCTCGCCGATGTCGAGCTGCAGCCGGATCAGCTTGTCGGCGCCATCGACATGCTGGGCATCGACGATCTTGGCGATGCGCAGGTCCACCTTGGTGAAGTCGTCGATCGAGATGTGTGCCAGGGCCGTCTCCGCTGCCTGGGCCACGTGCTGCTGCTTCTCGGCGTGGCGCTGCTGCGAGGAGCCTGCCTGTGCGTCCTTGGCGGCCGCGGCCGCTGGCGCCGCGGGTGCAAGCGAGGCGCGGTTGGCCTCGAGCAGGGCGTCGATCTGCTTGCGCTCGATACGGGTCATGAGGTGGGCGTAGGCGTTGATGGTGTGGCCGGCGGGCAGCGGCTGCCAGTCGCCCTGCCAGTCCAGCGCCTCGATCGCGAGGAAGCGTTCGACCTGCGCGGCCAGCGTCGGCAGGACGGGCTTGAGGTAGCGGGTGAGGTCGCGGAACATGGTCAGCGCCGTGCTGCACACGTCGTGCAGGCGCCCTTCCTGGCCTTCCTGCTTGGCCAGTTCCCAGGGCTTGTGCTCGTTCACGTACTGGTTGGCGAGATCGGCCAGGCGCATGATCTCGCGCAGCGCGCGGCTGAAGTCGCGCTCTTCGTAGGCGGTGGCGATCGTGCCCGCCTGCCAGGCCGCGGCGAACTCGGCGGTTGCCCCGGCCTCGGGTGCGCCGAGCCGGCCTTCGAAGCGCTTGGCGATGAAGCCGGCGCAGCGGCTGGCGATGTTGACGAACTTGCCGACGAGGTCGGAATTGACCTTGGCGATCATGTCGTCGAGGTTGAGGTCGACGTCTTCCATGGTGCCGTTTGACTTGCCGGCGAAGTAGTAGCGCAGCCACTCGGGGTTGAGCTTCTGTTCCATGTACGAGCGCGCGGTGATGAAGGTGCCGCGGCTCTTCGACATCTTGGCGCCGTCGACGGTCAGGAAACCGTTCACGCACAGCTGGCTGGGCGTGCGATAGCCGGCGAATTGCAGCATCGCCGGCCAGAACAGGGCGTGGAAGTAAAGGATGTCCTTGCCGATGAAGTGCACCATCTCGGTGCCGGCAGCCTGCGCACGGGCCGCGTCGGTGTAGTCCTCGACCGCGATGTCGCCGCGCTTGTCGGCGAGGTTGCGGAAGCTCGCCAGGTAGCCGATCGGGGCGTCGAGCCAGACGTAGAAGTACTTGCCCGGCGCGCCGGGGATCTCGAAGCCGAAGTAGGGCGCGTCGCGCGAGATGTCCCAGTCCGAGAGCCGGTTCTCGCCCTCGTCGCCGAGCCATTCCTTCATCTTGTTGGAGGCCTCGGCCTGCAGTCGGCGGGTGCCGGCGACGTTGGTGCCACGCGTCCATTCGCGCAGGAAATCGACCGCGCGCGAATCCGACAGGCGGAAGAAGTAGTGCTCCGAGGTCTTCAGCACCGGCTTGGCGCCGGACACGGCGGAGTAGGGGTTCTTCAGCTCGGTCGGCGCATAGGCGGCGCCGCATACCTCGCAGTTGTCGCCGTACTGGTCCGCCGCGCCGCACTTGGGGCATTCGCCCTTGATGAAACGGTCGGGCAGGAACATCTCCCGTGCCGGGTCGTAGTACTGCTCGATCGCGCGCGTGTCGATGAAGCCGGCCGACTGCAGCCGGCCGTAGATGTCCTCCGCGTAGGCGCGATTCTCCGGGCTGTGGGTGGAGTGGTAATTGTCGAAGGCGACGCCGAAATCGGTGAAGTCGCGCAGGTGTTCGCCATGGACGCGGGCGATGAGCTGCTCGGGCGTCAGGCCTTCCTTCTCCGCCCGCAGCATCACCGGCGTGCCGTGGGTGTCGTCCGCGCACACGTAATGGACCGCGCTGCCCCGCATGCGCTGGAAGCGCACCCAGATGTCGGCCTGGATGTAACCGACGAGGTGGCCGAGGTGAATGTCGCCGTTGGCGTAGGGCAGGGCGTTGGTGACGAGGAGCTTGCGGGACATGTTGTCTTTGCGCGCGGATCAAAAGCGCGAGTTTATCAAAGCACCGGCGCGTCCCGCGCAGTCATCGGGCTTTTGTTCGGCGCACCGCGCTGCCGAGCCCGGGGGTTCATGGCATCGCGCCGAGCAGCAGTTCCACCCTGCGATTGCGTGCGCGTCCGGCCTCGGTGGCGTTGCTGGTCAGCGGGTCCGCCTCGCCGCGGCCGTCCGCGCTCAGGCGCTCGAGGGCGATGCCCCGGCTGCGAAGGTGTTCCGCCACGGCCTCGGCGCGCGCGATCGACAGCTGCAGGTTGCGCATCTCGCTGCCCTGGCTGTCGGTGTGTCCGACCACCTGCACCGCCACGCCGGCTTCGCCCGCCAGCGCAGGAGCGATCGCGTCGAGCGCGCGCGCGAGGGGCGCCTGGATCTGCGTCTGCCCCGAGGCGAAGCCGTCTGCGACCGGGATCTGCAGCTTCAGGCCATCGGCATCGGGTGTGCCGATCTCGACTCCCGGCTCGCCACCGAGGCTGGCGCTCAGCCGGGCATGGAGCGCAGTCCAGTCGGGCATCGGAGTCGCGGGCCGGATGCGGCGCAGCGATGATTCGCCGCCTTCGCCCGGGGCCGAGCCGCCGGGGAATGGGGTGGCGCAGGCGGCGAGCAGCGCGGCGAGAGCGATGGCTAGGGGCAGGGAGATGTATTTCACGGTCGGGAGCTTCGGTGAGGCGGTGATGTTCGAGCGTCGGGGGAGCGGCCGCACGCCCGCCGGCACGGGCACGGGGTGGCGGGGAGACCACGTTGATAACGCGGGTGAGCGATTGCGTCGGCTCCGGTATTATCACGCGGTTTCCACCCGCAGGACGGGTGTCCCGATTATCAAGGAAAAGCGATGAGTCTCAACCAGGAAACCGTCACCGAAGCGATCAAGGGCGTGATCGACCCGAACACCGGCAAGGATCTGGTCAGCGGTCGCTGCATCCGCAATCTGACAGTCAGCGGCGCCGACGTGCGCTTCGACGTCGAACTCGGCTATCCGGCGAAGAGCCAGCTCGAGCCGATTCGGCGTCTGCTCGTCGATGCGCTGGGCAAGCTCGCGGGCATCGGCAAGGTCGATATCTCGGTGACGAGCAAGGTCGTGGCGCATACGGTGCAGCACGGCGTCAAACTGCTGCCGGGCGTGCGCAACATCATCGCGGTGGCCTCGGGCAAGGGCGGGGTGGGCAAGAGCACGACGGCGGTGAACCTTGCGCTGGCGCTGTCGGCCGAGGGCGCCCGCGTGGGCATCCTGGATGCGGACATCTACGGGCCGTCGCAGCCGCAGATGCTCGGCATCGGTGACCGCCGCCCGGAGTCGGCCGACGGCAAGTCGATGGAACCGCTCGAGGCTTTCGGCATCCAGGCGATGTCGATCGGCTTTCTCATCGACCAGGACACGCCGATGGTGTGGCGCGGGCCGATGGCCACCCAGGCGCTGAACCAGCTGCTCAAGGATACGGCCTGGAAGGACCTCGATTACCTCGTCATCGACATGCCGCCGGGCACGGGCGACATCCAGCTGACCCTGTCGCAGAGCGTGCCGGTCACCGGCGCGGTGATCGTCACCACGCCGCAGGACATCGCGCTGCTCGACGCGCGCAAGGGGCTGAAGATGTTCGAGAAGGTGGGCGTGCCGATCCTCGGCGTGGTCGAGAACATGAGCATGCACATCTGTTCCAACTGCGGCCACGAAGAACACATCTTCGGCTCCGGCGGTGGCGAGCGGATGTGCGCGGAGTACAAGATCCCCTTCCTCGGCGCGCTGCCGCTCGACATCCAGATCCGCAAGGAGACCGACGGTGGCGCGCCCACCGTGGTGTCGGATCCCGACGGACGCATCGCCCACACCTACATGGCGATTGCGCGCAAGGTGGCGGTGCGCATCGCCGAGAAGGCGAAGGACATGACGCACAAGTTCCCCAACATCGTCATGAAGAACACCTGATGCAGCCGATGCGTCGCCGCGCGCTTTCCGCATGGCGACGCATGGCCTAAACTACGCGACTTTCGCAACCGGCCCGCCAGGGCTGCACAGGAACGCGCCCGATGTCCATCAAGTCCGACAAGTGGATCCGCCGCATGGCGGACCAGGCTCGCATGATCGAGCCCTTCGCGCCGGAGCTCGTGCGCAGCAACGATAGCGGTCGCATCGTGTCCTACGGCACCTCGAGTTACGGATACGACGTTCGCTGTGCCAACGAATTCAAGATCTTCACCAACATCAACTCGACCATCGTCGACCCGAAGGATTTCGATGCGCGCAACTTCGTCGATTTCACCGGCGACGTGTGCATCATTCCGCCCAACTCCTTCGCGCTCGCGCGCACGGTCGAGTACTTCCGCATTCCCCGCAGTGTCCTCACCGTATGTCTGGGCAAGAGCACCTATGCGCGTTGCGGCATCATCGTGAACGTGACGCCGCTCGAGCCCGAATGGGAAGGTCACGTGACCCTCGAGTTTTCCAATACCACGCCGCTTCCGGCGAAGATCTACGCCAACGAGGGCGTGGCGCAGATGCTGTTCTTCGAGTCGGACGAGGGCTGCGAAACCTCCTACAGGGACCGCGGCGGCAAGTACCTCGGCCAGACCGGCGTGACGCTGCCGAAGATCTGAAGCGGCGAGGGTGCCGTTTTTCGCTGCAGGGGGCCGGCTCACGGCCCTTTGTGCTTTTCTGACGAATCCGGCGACGCGCGGGCAAGGCCTGCGCCGCCAGAATCGATGCTTGCCGAGCTGGCCACGCGCTGGAGACCTACAGGATGCGATTCCACTTTCCCATCATCATCATCGACGAGGATTTCCGCTCGGAGAACACCTCCGGCCTCGGCATCCGCGCGCTCGCGAAAGCGATCGAGGATGAGGGCTTCGAAGTCCTGGGGGTGACGAGCTACGGCGATCTCACCTCCTTCGCGCAGCAGCAGAGCCGCGGTTCTGCATTCATCCTGTCGATCGACGACGAGGAGTTCTCGTCGCCCGAGGCGTCGGCCAAGGCGATCGCGGCCCTCCGCGCCTTCGTCGAGGAGATCCGCTTTCGCAATGCCGACATCCCGATCTTTCTGCACGGCGAGACGCGCACCACCCGGCACATCCCGAACGACGTGCTGCGCGAGATGCACGGCTTCATCCACATGTTCGAGGACACGCCGGAGTTCATCGCGCGCTATGTGGTGCGCGAGGCGAAGAATTACCTCGATGCCCTGTCCCCGCCGTTCTTCCGCGCGCTGGTGCATTACGCCGCCGACAGCTCCTACTCGTGGCACTGTCCGGGGCATTCGGGCGGCGTCGCTTTCCTGAAGAGCCCGGTCGGCCACATGTTTCATCAGTTCTTCGGCGAGAACATGCTGCGCGCCGACGTCTGCAACGCGGTGGACGAGCTCGGCCAGCTGCTCGACCATACCGGGCCGGTCGCGGCCTCGGAGCGCAATGCGGCGCGCATCTTCAATTGCGACCATCTGTACTTCGTCACCAACGGCACCTCGACTTCGAACAAGATGGTGTGGCACACCACGGTGGCGCCGGGCGACATCGTCGTCGTCGATCGCAATTGCCACAAGTCCATCCTCCATTCGATCATCATGACGGGGGCGGTGCCGGTGTTCCTGACCCCCACCCGCAACCACTACGGCATCATCGGTCCGATCCCGCTGGAGGAGTTCTCGATCGAGAACATCCGCAAGAAGATCGATGCCAACCCCTTCGCCGCCGAGTCCAAGGGGCGCAAGCCGCGCATCCTGACCATCACGCAGTCGACCTACGACGGCGTGGTGTACAACGTCGAGACCATCAAGGACATGCTCGACGGCGAGATCGACACGCTGCATTTCGACGAGGCCTGGCTGCCGCACGCGGCCTTCCACGACTTTTATGGCGATTACCACGCCATCGGTGCCGATCGTCCGCGCTGCCGCGAATCGATGATGTTTGCCACCCAGTCGACGCACAAGCTGCTCGCCGGCCTGAGCCAGGCGTCGCAGATCCTGGTGCAGGATTCGCAGACGCGAAAGCTCGACCGCGACGTCTTCAACGAAGCCTATCTGATGCACACCTCGACCTCGCCGCAGTACGCGATCATCGCCTCCTGCGACGTGGCGGCCGCGATGATGGAGCCGCCGGGCGGCCCGGCGCTGGTGAACGAGTCCTTGTCCGAGGCGGTGGAATTCCGCCGCGCGATGCGCAAGGTGGAGGCGGACTACGGCGATGCGGACTGGTGGTTCAAGGTCTGGGGGCCCGAGTACCTGGCCGACGAGGGCATCGGCACCCGGGACGACTGGATGCTGAAGGCGGGCGATCAGTGGCACGGCTTCGGAAACCTCGCGCCCGGCTTCAACATGCTCGACCCGATCAAGGCGACGATCATCACCCCGGGTCTGAACATGGACGGCGAGTTCGCCGAACACACGGGCATCCCGGCCGCGATCGTCACCAAGTACCTGGCCGAGCACGGCATCATCGTCGAGAAGACCGGGCTTTATTCGTTCTTCATCATGTTCACGATCGGCATCACCAAGGGCCGCTGGAACACGATGGTGACCGAGTTGCAGCAGTTCAAGGACGACTACGACCGCAACCAGCCGCTGTGGCGGGTGATGCCGGAATTCATCGCCAAGTATCCGCGCTACGAGAAGGTGGGCTTGAAGGACCTGTGCGTGCAGATCCATGGCTTTTACAAGGCGCACGACATCGCCCGACTGACCACCGAGATGTACCTGTCGGACATGGTGCCGGCGATGAAGCCGACCGATGCCTTCGCCAAGATGGCTCACCGCGAGATCGAGCGCGTCGCCATCGACGAGCTCGAGGGTCGGGTGACCGCCATGCTGGTGACGCCTTATCCTCCTGGCATTCCGCTGCTGATCCCGGGCGAGCGTTTCAATGCGACGATCGTGCGCTACCTGCGTTTCGCCCGCGATTTCAATGCCCGTTTCCCCGGCTTCGAGACCGACATCCACGGCCTGGTGAAGGGCGAGGACGGCCGCTACCACGTCGACTGCGTGCAGTCCGACTGAGCCGTTCGCGCGCGAGGCACCAAGCCGCAATGACAGGGGCCGCATCGAGCGGCCCCTGTCATTGCGGATGCGGCGTCGTCAGCCTTCAGCGCCGGCGACGATAGGCGACGAAATCGAAGTCATGGTCGTTGTCGGCGTCGGCGGTGTGAGGTTCGCGCCGCTCTTCGACGAACTGTGCAAGATCGACCGCAGGGAAGTGCGCGTCACCGGCAACGTCCGCCCATATCTCGGTGAGCATCAGCATGTCGGCCCTTGGCAGCAATTGCCGATAGAGCTCGGCGCCGCCGATCACGAACACGCGTTCCGCGTCGGCGCTCGCCGCGAGTGCGGCCTCCGGGCTGGCGAAGGACTCGGCGCCCTCGGCCCGCCACGCTGCGTCCCGGCTCACCACCAGGTTGCGCCGACCCGGTAGCGGGCGCCCGAGCGATTCCCAGGTCTTGCGCCCCATCAGGATCGGGTGGCCGAGCGTGAGGGCGCGGAAATGCTGGAGGTCGGCCTTCAGCCGCCAGGGCAGTGCATTGCCCGCGCCGATGACGCCGTTGCGGGCGACGGCCGCGATGACGACGATTTCCGGCTGCGTGCTCATACCGCCACCGGCGCCTTGATGTGCGGGTGGGGGTCGTAGCCTTCGAGCGTGAAGTCCTCGAAGCGGAAGGCGAGGATGTCCGACACGGCCGGGTTCAGCTTCAGCCTCGGCAGGGGACGTGGCGCACGGCCGAGTTGCTCGCGCGCCTGCTCAAGGTGATTGAGATAGAGATGGCAGTCGCCGCCCGTCCACACGAAATCGCCGGGCTCGAATCCGCAGACCTGGGCGACCATCAGCGTCAGCAGCGCGTAAGAGGCGATGTTGAAGGGCACGCCGAGAAAGATGTCGGCACTGCGCTGATAGAGCTGGCAGGACAGGCGGCCGTTCGCAACATAGAACTGGAACAGCGCGTGACAGGGGGGCAGCGCCATGCTGTCGACCTCGCCCGGGTTCCAGGCGGACACGATATGGCGGCGCGAGTCCGGATTGCGCTTCAGCCCGTCGATGAGCTTGGCGATCTGGTCGATCGAGCCGCCGTTGGCCGTTTCCCAGCGGCGCCATTGCTTGCCGTAGACCGGGCCGAGGTCACCCTTGTCGTCGGCCCAGTCGTCCCAGATCGAAACCCCGTTTTCCTTCAGGTAGCGGATGTTGGTATCGCCCTGCAGGAACCACAGCAGCTCGTGGATGATCGAGCGGGTGTGCAGCTTCTTCGTGGTCAGCAGCGGGAATCCGTTCCCGAGCCGAAAGCGCATCTGCCAGCCGAAGACGGACAGGGTGCCCGTGCCGGTGCGATCGGTCTTGCGGTCGCCGTGCTCGAGAACGTGCTGCATCAGGTCGAGATACTGTCGCATGGCCTTGCCTGGTAAAAGGGTGGAATTCTACCTTGGCGAGCGCGAATGGGCTCGATGCAGGCTACGTCGTGGTTGCCTGACCGGTGTGCGCATGTCCCGCTCGCTGCGACCCGGCCGCGCAGGGCTGTGCAACCGCTGCACAGACTGGGCAGCCGCTTGATTTTATGCCGTGGACATCGTGCTAAGCTGGCAAGGCCCGCAGCGTGTTGCGGGGCGAACGAGGAGGGCGAAGGTGCGCGGTGGCGAGACTGGTGACATCGATTTCACGCCCTCCGGCTGCCTGTCCGGAGGTGGCAATGTGCTCGCTGGCCTGGAGGCGGCCACTGCGGCCCTGCGCGCCTTCTTCCGGCCGGACAATGCGCGCGCGGTCGCCACAGGTACGAGGTTGGTCACCGTGTTCGACGATGACCTTCGTCAGGCGGTGCAGCGTTCGTCTCCGCTCGAGGCAGGAGCCCATGCGATTTCGACGTTCGAGGCGGATCCGCACTACTGGTCGCGCTGGCTCTTGGGCGTGCGTGAGGCTTCCGCGACGATTTGCGAGGCCTATGCATTGCTCCCCGCCGTCGATGGTCTCTACTCCGCCGAGAGCCGTCATCGCGTCGCACGCCGCCTGGCGGACTCGGTCAAGTGGAACCTTTGCGATCGCCAGGCGCCGGACGCGGCCCTGTGGTCGCGGCTCGGTGCGCTGTTCGAGAATGAAGCCGAGAATCGTGCAAACGACTGCCTCGCCGGCGACGTCGAGGGTGTCGTGCGCGAGTACGTTCGTGCACTTGCATACCAGTCTGCTGCGCTCGACCAACTGACGGTCGCGCAGGGACTTGCTGTGGCGCGACTGATTCAACTCTCGCTCCCCTTCTTGTCCGTCTGCCGCAATCCGGTCTCCGGGCCGCACTATGGGGTGTCGCCGATTCGTGAGCCCATACCCC
>JBFGUQ010000043.1:0-10408 GCA_041565515.1 Rhodocyclaceae bacterium
CCCCATGATGGTGCCGGTCGTGCCCATCGAGCTGATGAAGTGGGTGATCGTCCCGCCCGTCTGGGTCCAGATCTCGGGACCGGTACCCTCGTAGTGCGACAGGGGATTGTCCGGGTTGGCGAACTGGTCGAGGATGATGCCCTTGTTCTCGTCGCGCATCCTCTCGGCGATGTCGCGGGCCATCTCCATGCCGCCGGTGGTGGGCGTGAGCACGAGTTCGGCACCGAAGGCGCGCATCGTCTGCCGCCGCTCCACGCTCTGGTTTTCCGGCATCACCAGGATCATGCGGTAACCCCGCATCGCCGCCGCCATCGCCAGTGCGATGCCGGTATTGCCGCTGGTCGCCTCGATCAGGGTGTCGCCTGGCGCGATGTCGCCGCGCTGTTCGGCGCGCAGGATCATCGACAGCGCGGGCCTGTCCTTCACCGAACCGGCCGGATTGTTGCCCTCGAGCTTGCCGAGAATCACGTTGTTCTTGCCCGCAGTGATGCGCTTGAGCCGCACCAGCGGGGTCTGGCCGACGTAGTCTTCGAGCGTCTTGAATTCCATTCTGTCGTGCATTCCGAAATGCGTTAGTACAGCAAACCCCGGCGGCTACGGCGTCAGGTCGAATTCTTCGGTACGGCGCGGCGGGTAGGTTTCCCAGCCACCGCAGGCGGGGCAACGCCAGTGGAACTGACGGGCCTTGAAGCCGCAGGCGTCGCAGCGATAGCGCGCCACCTTTCGGGTGTGCCCGTGGATGAGCTGCTTGACCAGTTCGATATCGCTGCGCTGCTCGGCCGGGGCGGCCAGCAACGCCGCTTCGAGCAGTTTGTCGAGGCCGAGCAGGGTCGGGTTGCGTCGCAACTCCTCGCGCACGAGATCATAGGCCGCCTTCGGCCCGCATTTGTCCATTTCCCAATGGAACAGTTCGTCGAGCAGGTCGAGCGAGGCATGCGACTCCAGCCACGCCCGCAACAACTGGTGACCCTTCTCGACCTGGCCGAGCCGGCCGTATGCATCCATCACCCGCTCGGCGGCAAGGGCCAGATACACCGGGGTCTGCGTCTCGATCCGCTTCCACGCCTCCAGCGCTGCCTCGGTGCGTCCTTCGGCAACATTGAGGTCGCCAAGCAGCAGGCTTGCCCGCACGCAGCGCGGATTGACCGTCAGCGCCTCGTCCAGGTGAGTGCGCGCCTCGTCGAAGTGGGAATTGGCGAGCGCGCCGGCGGCAAGTTCGCAGTGGAAGTTGGCCACCTCGGTGCGCCACATCAGTCCCTCGTGGTCGGGCAGCGCGCGCGCGACCTCGATCGCCTTCGCCCAGTCCTTTTCCTGCTGGTAGATCTCGAGCAGGTAGCGCAGCGCCAGCGCGTTTGCACGCGTGTCGCGCAACTTCACGAAGATGGCTTCGGCGCGGTCGAGCAGCCCGGCCTTGAGGAAATCCTGGCCCAGTTCGCCCAGTGCCTGCAGGCGTTGTTCCTCGCTGATGTCCTCACGGTCGACCAGCAGCTGGTGCATCCGGATCGCCCGGTCGGTCTCGCCACGGCGGCGAAACAGGCTGCCGAGCGCGAAGTGCAGTTCGATCGTTTGCGGGTCTATCCGCACGGCCTCGACGAAAGCATCGATCGCCTTGTCGGGCTGCTCGTTGAGGAGGAAGTTCAGCCCGCTGAGATAGGAGCGCGGCAGGGCGCGTGACTCATGCACGACCTGCCTGATGTCGATCCGCGCTGCAAGCCAGCCGAGGGCAAAAAAGAGTGGCAGCGCGAGCAGCCACCAGAACTGGATCTCCATGTTGCCTCAGGGCGTGCCGGGCAACTGCGCGTCCGCCGGAGGCATCGGCTCGGTCGCGGCCTTTTCGCGCCCGGAACGCTCGAGCTGCCGGCGCAGGCGCGCAATCTCTCTGCGCTGGCGCAGCAGCGAGGCGAAAGTGGCGGTGACGCCGAGCAGGGCACCGGCGGCGAAGCTGATCAGGATGACGAACACCACCGGAAGCTGCCACTCGGCGCCGAAGAAGAAATAGAGGTTCGCGAGATGGTCGTTCTTGACCGCGAAGCCGAACAGGAGAAAGAACAGCAGGAGACGAACAATCCACATGAGCGCGCGCATGGTCAGCATTATCCCCGAGCAAATGACAAAAAAGAAGGCGGCCGTCGAGGCCGCCTTCATAGCTTACATTCTAAACCGATCGCCGCGCGGTCAGCCCTCGAGATCCACGCGTTCGCGCAACTCCTTGCCGGCCTTGAAGTGCGGCACGTACTTTTCGGGTACATGCACCTTCTCGCCGGACTTCGGATTGCGGCCCACGCGAGGCGGACGGTAATTCAGCGCAAAGCTTCCGAACCCGCGAATCTCGATGCGATCACCGCGCGAAAGTGCGTCGGTCATCGCATCGAGAATCATCTTGACCGCGTAATCGGCATCCTTTGCGACCAGCTGGGGAAAACGCTCCGCCAGCTGCGCAATCAGCTCCGATTTGGTCATGATCGGCCGTATTAGGACTTGTGCTCGTTCAGCTTCGCCTTCAACAGCGCACCCAGGTTGGTCGTACCAGTGGCCGCGGAACTCTCGGAAGCGAGCTTGTTCATGGCTTCGGACGTCTCGGCCTGATCCTTGGCGCGGATCGACAGGTTGATAGAGCGGGTCTTGCGATCGACGTTGATGACCAGGGCCTCGATTTCGTCGCCTTCCTTGAGCATCGTGGTGAGGTCGTCGACACGGTGCGGTGCAGCCTCGGAAGCACGCAGGTAGGCCTCGACATCGTCACCGAGCGAGATCACTGCGCCGCGGGCCTCGACCGACTTCACGGTGCCGCGCACGAGGGTGTTCTTCTCGTGAGTGGCAATGAAGCTGGTGTAAGGATCGCCTTCGAGCTGCTTGATGCCCAGCGAGATGCGCTCGCGCTCGACGTCGATCGCCAGCACGACGGCCTCGACCTCGTCGCCCTTCTTGAAGCGACGGACAGCGTCTTCGCCGGATTCGCTCCAGGACAGGTCGGACAGATGCACCAGACCGTCGATTCCGCCTTCCAGGCCGATGAAGACGCCGAAATCGGTGATCGACTTGATCTGGCCGCGGACCTTGTCGCCCTTCTTGTGGTTGATGGCGAAATCGTCCCACGGGTTGGACATGCACTGCTTCATGCCGAGCGAGATGCGGCGACGATCTTCGTCGATCTCGAGGATCATGACCTCGACCTCGTCGCCCAGCTGGACGACCTTGGTCGGATGGATGTTCTTGTTGGTCCAGTCCATCTCGGAGACGTGGACCAGGCCCTCGATACCCTGCTCGACTTCGACAAACGCGCCGTAGTCGGTGATGTTCGTGACCTTGCCGAACAGGCGGGTGCCCTGCGGGTAACGACGGGAAATGCCGACCCACGGATCTTCGCCGAGTTGCTTGAGGCCGAGGGAGACGCGATTCTTCTCCTGGTCGAACTTGAGCACCTTCGCTTCGATTTCGTCGCCGACGTTGAGCACTTCCGACGGGTGACGCACGCGACGCCATGCCAGGTCGGTGATGTGCAGCAGGCCGTCGATACCGCCCAGATCCACGAACGCACCATAGTCGGTGATGTTCTTGACGATGCCCTTGATGACCGTACCTTCGCGCAGGTTCGCGAGCAGCTTTTCGCGCTCTTCGCCCATCGACTCTTCGAGCACCGCACGACGCGACACGACCACGTTGTTACGCTTGCGGTCGAGCTTGATGACCTTGAATTCGAATTCCTTGCCTTCGTACGGCGTCGTGTCCTTGACCGGACGCATGTCGACCAGCGAGCCCGGCAGGAAGGCACGGATGCTGTTGGTCATGACCGTGAGGCCACCCTTGACGCGGCCGGTGATCACACCCTTGACCAGCGAGGCTTCGTTCAGCGCCTTCTCGAGGTCGTTCCAGGCGGCGATGCGCTTGGCCTTGTCGCGCGACAGGCGGGTTTCGCCGTAACCGTCTTCCAGCGCGTCGATGGCGACGTGCACGAAATCGCCCACATTGACTTCGAGTTCGCCGCGATCGTTGCGGAACTCCTCGATGGGCACATAGCTTTCGGACTTCAGGCCGGCGTTGACGACGACGACGTTCTGGTCGATGCGCACGACTTCAGCGGTGATGACTTCACCGGTGCGCATTTCCTGGAGGGCAAGGCTTTCCTCGAACAGATCGGCAAAGCTCTCTTCGAAGGAAACGGGGGTGGCAGTGGACATAAAGGAAAAATCCGGGACCGGCGTGCGACGGCAAGCAAAGTAAATTGGAAAAGCGCGCGGAGCTCCCACCCAGCGCACGACGCATCAACCGGCGGTCAGCCCTCGACCCCGCACGAGATCGAGCACGAAACCCACGGCGGCATCGACGTCCAATTCGGTCGTATCGAGCAACACCGCATCCGGCATCTTCTTCAGAGGCGCCACCGACCGGGCCGCATCGCGCGCATCCCGTTCGTGCAGGTCCTTCAGAAGACTTTCCATGTTAGCAGTCGAGCCCTTTTCCATCAACTGCTTATAGCGGCGTTCGGCACGAGCCTCGGCCGTGGCGGTAAGGAAGACCTTCACCGTCGCGTCGGGGAAGACGACCGAACCCATGTCGCGGCCCTCGGCGACGAGACCCGGGGCGACGCGATAGTCGCGCTGGCGGTCGAGCAAGGCCTCGCGCAGCGCTGGCAGGGCCGCGACCCTGGAAGCCCCGGCAGAGCATGCCTCGGAGCGGATCGCCTCGCTCACGTCCTCGCCATCGAGAAGGATGCGGCCATGGTCGAAACGCGCCGGCAGCGCCGCCGCGAGGCGCACGATGCCCGCCTCGTCGTCGAGTTCGACGCCGGCACGGATCGCCGCGAGCGCCACCAGCCGATAGAGCGAGCCGCTGTCGAGGTACTGCCAGCCCAGTGCTGCGGCCACCTTCGCCGCCACCGTCCCCTTGCCCGAGGCGGAAGGGCCGTCGATGGCAAGCACGGCGACCGGCGCCGTGATCCTCGCGAAGGCATCGAAATAGCCGGGAAAGGTCTTGTTCACGCACTTCGGGTCGTTGATCCGGACGCGGCAGGCACCGAGCGTGACGAGCGAGAAGCACATCGCCATGCGATGGTCGTCATAGGTGTCGATCGCGGCCGGTCGCAGACGCGCGGGCGGCGTCACCCGCAGGTAGTCCGCCCCCTCCTCGACCTGGGCGCCGACCTTGCGCAGTTCGATCGCCATCGCCGCGAGGCGATCGGTTTCCTTCACGCGCCAGCTGGCGATGTTGCGCAGACGGCAGGGTCCGTCGGCGAACAGGGCCGCCACCGCGAGGGTCATCGCCGCGTCCGGGATGTGATTGAGATCGAGATCGAAGGCCTTCAGCCGCCCCGAGGCCGGCGCTGCCGCTTCGATCCAGTTGTCGCCCATGTCGATTCGTGCACCGAGTTGCGCGAGCGCTTCGGCGAAGCGGACGTCGCCCTGGATGCTCGTGCGGCCCACACCCTCCACCCGCACTGGGCCGCCGCCGATGGCGCCGGCGGCGAGGAAATACGATGCGGACGAGGCGTCGCCCTCGACGAAGATGGTGCCGGGGCTGCGATAGCGGGCGCCACCGGGGACGACGAAGGCCGCCCAGCCCTCGCGCGCGACGTCGACGCCGAAGCGCGCCATCAGGTCCAGCGTGATCGCGATGTAGGGCTTGGAGATCAGTTCGCCGACCACCTCGATCCGCGTCTGCACGCCGGTCAGCGGAAGCGCCATCAGCAAGGCGGTGAGGAACTGGCTCGACACGTCGCCGCGCACGTGCACGACGCCGCCGGGCCGAATCGCCGCCGGGCGCAGGTGCAGCGGGGGGAAGCCTTCGGTGCCGGTGCACGTGATGTCGGCGCCGAGCGTGCGCAAGGCATCGACCAGATCGCCGATCGGTCGCTCGTGCATGCGCGGCACGCCCGACAGGCGGTATTCGCCCGCCGACAGCGCGAGCGCCGCGGTGAGCGGACGAAAGGCCGTGCCGGCGTTGCCGAGGAAGAGGTCGGCACGCTTTTCCGGGAAAGGACCGCCGGCACCACGCACGCGGTAGCCGAGCGAATCACCGTCACGCTGCCAATTCACGCCAAGCAGGCGCAAAGCCTCGAGCATGCGCTCGACATCATCCGAGCTGAGCAGGTCGCGGATCTCGGTCTCGCCCTCGGCGAGGGCAGCGAGAAGCAGCACGCGGTTGGAGATGCTCTTGGAACCGGGCAGTCGAACGCTGCCGGCCGCGCCCAGCATCGGGGGCAGGTCGAGAAATTCCATCATTGCCTCTTGTAGCGGTCCTGCCACGCAGGATCATTCAGCGGTTTGTACGGGAAGGCCTTCGGCCCAGGCGTTGCGGGCCTCGCGGGCGCGCTCAAACACCGCCTCCAGCCCGGCGCCGTCGCCGGCGGCGAGCAGCGCACGCAGTCGACCGAGCTCGGCGAGGTATGCGTCGAGCTCATCGAGCAGCGCCACCCGGTTGGCCACGCAGATGTCGCGCCACATCTCCGGATGACTGCCTGCAATGCGGGTGAAATCGCGAAAGCCGCTGGCCGCGTGGGAAAAGAGCAGCTTCGCGTTGTCGCGCGCGGCCAGGTCGTCGACCAGGCCGAAAGCCAGCAGGTGGGGCAGATGGCTGACCGCGGCGAAGACGCGATCGTGGTCTTCGGGAGACATTTCCACCACTTTCGCCCCGCATGCCAGCCAGGCCGCGCGGACGCGCTCGACCGCCGCAGGGGTGTTTTGCGGCAGGGGCGTGACCACCACCTTGCGCCCGGCGAACAGCTCCGGGAAGGCCGCGTCGACCCCGCTTCGTTCGGCGCCGGCGATCGGGTGCGCGGGCACGATATGGGCCGGCTGCGCACCGAAGTGGCGATGGATCGCCGCAACGATGTCGCGCTTGGTGCTGCCGGCGTCGGTCACGACCGTTCCCGCTTGCAGGTGCGGCGCCATCGCCGCCATGACGGGTTCCATCTGCCCGACCGGTGGCGCCAGCAAGACCAGATCGGCCCCGTCGAGCGCATCGGC
Organism: Rhodocyclaceae bacterium; assembly: GCA_041565515.1. GTDB lineage: Bacteria > Pseudomonadota > Gammaproteobacteria > Burkholderiales > Rhodocyclaceae > Thauera. The sequence continues at coordinate 6,963 of JBFGUQ010000043.1, forward strand.
CCAGCCCCCGGCGATGTCGTCGATCACGCCCAGGGTTCGAGCGCGCTCGAGCGCGGCATGACTGCGGCCGACGCCGACGATGCGGCCGACGGCGCCGGCGCGGCGCAACGCGAGCGCGAACGACCCCCCGATCAGGCCGACGCCACAGACCACAAGCTTGCCGATCAGGGGCTTCGTCGCCGCTCGCGCCATCAGCCCAGCGTCTCCTCGAGCGCGGCGATGAAGCGGGCGTTCTCCTCGGGCAGGCCGATCGATACGCGCAGCCACTCCGGCATGCCATAGCCTGCGATCGGACGCACGATCACGCCCTGCTTGAGCAGCGCAGCATTGACGCTGGCGGCATCGCCGACCCGAACGCTGACGAAATTGCCCGCGGACGGAATCCATTCCAGGCCCATCGCGGCGAAGGCCCCGGTCAGCTGCGCCATGCCGCGCCGATTGATCTCGGCACTTCGGGCCAGGAACTCATCGTCGGCCAGCGCCGCCTCGGCAGCAGCCAGCGCGACGCTGGAAACGTTGAAGGGCTGGCGCACCCGGTTCATCAGGTCGGCCACCTCCGGGTGGGCGATCGCGTAGCCGACGCGCAGGCCTGCCAGGCCATAGGCCTTCGACAGCGTGCGCGACACCAGCAGATTGGGAAAACGCTCGAGCCAGGCGATGGCGTCGTAGCGCTGGGCGGGCGACAGGTACTCGGTGTAGGCCTCGTCCAGCACGACCAGCACGTCCTTCGGCACCTTGCCGAGGAAAGCCTCGAGTTCGGCGCCGGGCACGAAGGTGCCGGTCGGATTGTTCGGGTTGGCGATGAAGACGACACGGGTATCGGCCGCAATCGCCGACGCCATCGCATCCAGGTCGTGGCCGAAGTCGCGCGCAGGCACCTCGATGCCGCGCGCGCCGATCGCATTGGTCGCGAGCGGATAGACGGCGAACGCGTGCTGCGCGTAGACCGCCGACAGGCCCGGCGCCAGAAAGGCGTGGGCGGCGAGCTCGAGGATGTCGTTGGAACCGTTGCCGACGACCAGCTGCGCGGCCTTCACGCCGAACTTGCGACACAGCGCCGCCTTCAGCGCGAAAGCGCCGCCATCGGGATAGCGCGCGAGATCGCTCAGCGCCGCCTGAGCCGCGTCGCGTGCGCGTGCGCTCATGCCCAGCGGATTCTCGTTGGAAGCCAGCTTGACGATGCTCGCTTCGGCGATGCCCATCTCGCGCGCCAGCTCCGAGATCGGCTTCCCCGGCTGGTAGGGCATGATGGAACGGATGTATTCGGGTGCCTGGCTGGCAACGCTCATCAGTGTCTCCTTTGGGGGGCGCCCGGCTGTCTTCCGCGCGCATTCCCGGACCACGGTCCGGCGATGGTCGAGGGCGGCCCAGTCAGATCGCGGCGACCGGGTACGAGCCCAGCACCTTGACGAAGGCGGCGCGCTCGTTGAGCTCCTTCAGCGCGGCGGCGACCTCCACGTCCTGCTGATGGCCCTGGATGTCGGCGTAGAACACATATTCCCACAAGCCCGAGCGCGCCGGGCGCGACTGCAGCTTGGTCATGTCGACGCCGTGCCGCGCCAGCGGTTCGAGCAGCATATGGATCGCGCCGGGGCGATTCGGCGCCGAGAATACCAGGGAGGTGCGGTCCTGGCCGGAAGGCCCGGCGTCGTGGTCGGCGATCACCAGGAAGCGCGTGCTGTTGTTCGGATCGTCCTCGATGTTCGGCGCGAGGATGTTGAGACCGTACAGTTGCGCCGCTGCTTCGCCCGCGATCGCGCAGGATTCGGGGTCTTCCGCGGCCAGGCGCGCGGCCTCGGCATTGCTCGCCACGGGCACGCGCGGCAGGTGGGCGAGGTTGCGGTTCAGCCATTCATGGCATTGCGCCAGCGACTGGGCGTGGGAGTACAGCCGCTTGGCCGCGCCGATCCCCTCTGCACGCGACATGAGCTGCTGGTGGATGCGCAGCTTCACTTCGCCGCAGACCTTCAAGGGGTTCGCCAGCAACTGGTCGAGCGTGCCGCCGACCGCGCCTTCGGTGGAGTTTTCGACCGGCACCACGCCGTAGTCGGCGTTGCCGGCCTCGACGGCGCGGAAGACGTCGTCGATGTTTGCCATCGGCAGGAAGCTCGGCGCCGAGCCGAAATGCTTGCGGCTGGCACTCTCGGAGAAGGTTCCTGCCGGGCCGAGGTAGGCTACCCTGAGCGGCTGCTCGAGGCCGAGGCAGGCCGACATGACTTCGCGGAAGATGGTCTTCACCGCGTCCGCGGGCAGCGGGCCGGGATTGAGATCGGCCAGGCGGCGCAGGACCTGCGCCTCGCGTTCCGGCCGATAGGCCGCGACGCCCTGCTTGATCTCCCCCACGCGATGGGCGCAGCGGGCGCGCTCCGCCAGCCGGGCGAGGATCTCCTCGTCGAGGCGGTCGATCTGGTTACGCAGTTTCAGCAGTTCGTCGCTCATGGTCGATGTTCGATAAGTGATTGCCCGGGCGGGCGAAAGCATCCTGCCCGATGCAGCACGCCGGCCGGGCTTCGCCGCCCCGGCCCGCGCTGCGGTTCGATTCAAGCCTTGCGGGTCGCGAAATCGTGCATGAAGTCCACCAGCGCCTGCACACCTGCGAGCGGCATCGCATTGTAGATCGATGCACGCATGCCCCCGACCGACTTGTGCCCCTTCAGCTGCACCAGTCCGGCGGCCCGGGATTCCGCCAGGAAGCGGTCGTTGAGCGATTCGTCGGCGAGATAGAAAGGCACGTTCATGCGCGAACGACAGGTCGGCTCGACCGGATTGGCGTAGAAATCGCTGCCGTCGAGGAAATCGTACAACAGCTTCGCCTTGGCGATGTTCTGCGCCTCGATCGCGGCGAGCCCGCCCTGGCGCTTGAGCCACTGGAACACCAGGCCGGCGATGTAGATGCCATAGGTCGGCGGCGTGTTGTACATCGAGCCGTTATCGGCCACCACCTTGTAGTCGAAGGCGCTGGGGCAATGCGAGGCGGCACGACCGAGCAGGTCCTCGCGCACGATCACGATCGTCAGCCCTGCCGGGCCGATGTTCTTCTGCGCGCCGCCGAAGATCAGGCCGTATTTCGACACGTCGATCTGTCGCGACAGGATGTGCGAGGACATGTCGGCGACCACCGGCACCTCGCCGCGCCCGATCTGCGCCAGGTCGGGTTCGAACGGAAACTCCACGCCACCGATGGTCTCGTTGGTGCAGGCGAACACATAGGCCGGATCGGCAGACAGCGCCCAGTCGGACATCGGCGGCACGGTGGTGAAGCCGCTCGCCTCGGAGGTCGCGGCGATGTTCACCCGGCCGTAGCGGCGCGCCTCCTTCTGCGACTTGACCGACCACGAGCCGGTGACGACGTAGTCCGCCACGGCCTTGTCGCCCATCAGGTTGAGCGGAATGATCGCGTTCTCGGCGATCGCCCCGCCCTGCATGAAGAGGATGCGGTAGTTCGG